>JAUIJJ010000267.1 GCA_030431385.1 bacterium
CTTCATGAGGACGTTACAAGCGTTCTTCGCGCGGGTGAAACCGGCTTCAACCATGGCGAAGCCAGCTTGCATGAAAAAAACAAAGATCGCGGCGATGAGGGTCCAAACCATCGCGAAACTCGTATTGATAGACTCAAGCTCTGCCGCGAGGTCCGGCGGCGGTGGCGCGTCCTGAGCCGAAGCGACGGCAGTCAACATCAGCAGACTCGGTAACAGATAGTAACTCGATCTAATCCTCATATCGTCAACCTTTCGCGTGTGGGACTTTCCGTGTGGGTGAAAGTCGTAGGCGATCAACGGCATGGTTCGTTCCGCAGAGCGATGCGTCGCGGTCCGATTTTGCAAGCTCAATAGAACTAGCTGTTTGGACTGTTAGAGTTTTACTGAGGGTTGTCTGATACGGAAAAGCGGTCGGTGCGCCAAGGCTGCCAACGTGGACAATTCGGGCCATGCAGCGGCATGCTCGTGAAGGGTCTTAGCTGTTCGGTGCGGGTGCTGTAGCTTCCCGAGTTGTCGGCGCGGGGGCGGTTGGCTGGCTGATCGAGTCCATCGGGTCGAAGGGGTCGGCACCGAGCTGAATCTCGATGTGATCCAATCCGCGATGGAGGAAGATCGGGTCGGAGATGGGGGACATCAGCTCGTTGTATATCCGCATCTGGAGAACCCCCTCGGGGACGCCGCCGATCTCGAAGGTGCCATCCGCTTCGACTCGTTCCTGGACGGGAAAGAGTGGCGCGTTGTTCCATTTCTCGACAATGACGGTGCCGTCCGGCAGTGGTGTGCCGTCGCGCGTCAGGACCGTGCCGGTGACAGTTTGCGCGGGATCGAGATCGATCTCGATGTCCTGTGAACCGGGAAAAGGCGCGCCTTTCACCTTGAGTTGCACGGGAGCGGCGATGGGCTCGTAGTCCGTGTAGGAGTCACGCAGGTCCCACACGCCGGGGAGCTGCCGATTGGCGTCGTAGGCTCGCGCGCGAAACTCGCCGACGCCTCCGACTCGGCTGACGTCGATTGTCCCTGAGAAGGAGGCTTTGTCACCGCCGACTTCACCCTCGTAGCGCACCTCGCCGGGGAAAGCGCCGATTCCCTCGTCGCTGCGCGTCATCGTCACTTTTCCGTCGGGGGCGATTTGGACCTCGAAGACTGATCGAAACCCGATGGGCCACTTCTCCACGACCGCTTTCCAGACATTCTCTGAGGTCTCCTCGATGAATTCGAGGTCGCCGGAGTAGCGGCCGGATTCCGGCGTGAAGGGATATGCGCTGATGATTAGTTCCTCGCCGGGGGTAAAGGGCTGCGCCTCGAAGCGGCCTTCGTGGTCGGCGCGGAACAGGTGGGGCGCGGACCTGACTGCGTCGCCGACGATGATCGTCGCCCCGGACATGGGCTCGCCGCTGGGAAGGAAGACCCGGCCTTGAAGGGCGAGCGGCCAGAGAGCCTTGAGCGTCGCGACGCGCGTGTCCATCTCCTCATCGGTGAACTCGCGGGAAAGCGACGGAAACTTTTCCGTGTGCAGCTCGATGGTCGTGTCGGTGAGGTCCATCGGTGCGCCCTCGAACTCAAAGGTGCCGTCAGGAAGGATGCTTTCGCGCAGGAAGTTTTGGTCTTTTCGAAGAATCACGACGCCGCCCTCGATGGGGTTGCCTTCGGGGTCGAGGGCCGTGCCAGTGATCGGGCCCGAGGGGATCAGGACGATCTCGATGTCTTCGATCTCGCCGGGGAAATCGGAGCGAATCTCGGTGAACCCATCGGCGTAGCCGTCCTTCGTGGCTCGGATGTCATACTTGCCGACTCCCGGCAGGCCGAAAATCTCGAAGGTCCCATCGGCAGCAGTCTGCACAGGCGGGACACCGTATCTTCCGACGGTGGCCCCGCCGATCGGCTCGTCGGAGTTCGACACGACGCGCCCGCGCCCTACGCTGCCCGGAGTAACCGTCAACTCGATCTCGACCGGGAAGTCGTCGGCTCTCGCGACCTTGATGTCGATGGCCTCCATGAATCTGGGGGAGAAGGTCGTGAACTGGAGCCCCAGCATTTCGTACTGGGAGTATTCGGAGAGATCGAAGAAAAATGTGCCGTCGCTCGCGGTCTCGGCCCTCAGCCAGGCGAACTCTCTGCGAACCTGCATGTCGCTGATTTCGAGTTTCACCGTGACTGTGCTGGCCGCGTCGCCGCTGGTGGTCGACACCCTGCCGCTCACGTGCATTTGAGGCTGGGCAAGCGCCCCCGCGCTGATCGTCGCGATCAGAAGGGCCATCAATGAGAAGTAGAGTGGTTTGATTAGGGGCATCTCGATAGAACCGTTTGAAATCAGCAAGTGAGGGTCGGAAAATTTCGAGGTGACCGCAACGTCAGAGTCAGTCTCGAAGGAGCCCTTCGAGATAGTCGCGGAGCTGGTCCTGCTGCTGGCCGTTGGTCAGGTGCTCTTTTGCGAAGGCCTGGGCGTTGTCTGCTAGTTGGCCGCTGTCCGAACTGATCGTTTTGCGCATCGCGACGTCGAGGACCGCCGGGCCGTCGCCGCTGAACACGACACCGCGCTCATCTTCCAAAAGCCAAGCAACGTCACCGACATCGCGGGCGACGACCGGGGTGCCGATCATCATGGCCTCGACCACGCTCAATGGCATCGCCTCGCCGTAGCTCGGTAAGACCATCCAATCGGCAGCGGCGATTAGCTCGAGCGCGTCGCGACGAAAGCCAAGGTACTCTGCGCCGGGCAGGCCTTCTTCGAGGAACGCGTCGATAGCGGGATGGCTGTCGCCTTTGGCCACGCCACCGGCGAACACGAGCCGCGCGTTTGGGTGCTGCCGATGAAACTCCGGCCACACATTGAGTAGGTCGTGGATTCCCTTGATCGCCTGCATCGTCCCTAAAAACAGATACAGCTTCTGATCCGGAGCGATGCCGAGGACGGAGCGGGTCGAGTCTCTGCTCTCGCGCATTCCGGAGAGCTTCGGGTCCACGCCATTGGGTGAGAACAGCCAGTGCTTGCCGGCGGGCTCGCCGCCGAAGAGCGATATGCCGCGTTGGGACGCGAAGATCGCCCCGTGGGCGAGTCGCCGTATCGCCGCGCGCTTGATCCCAAAGGTCCGCCCACGACTCCACGCCTCATGAACGTGAACCACCAGCTCGCAGTTAGCGGCCTTCGCCGCGACCATCGGAGCAATTTGTAAACTGGAGTTCACATAAACGAGGTCAACTCCCTCTGCCTTGAAGAGGCGCCGATACTCCCCCAGTGAAGCAAACCGATTGGCGAGCAGCGCGGGTTTCTCGGTCAGTCGCGCCGTCGAGAAGGCGCGCTGGGTCACGTTCATCCGATGGACCTCGCAACCAGCGGCGCGGAGCGACTCTTCCATCGGCGACTCGCTGGGCAAAACCGCGAGCACACGCCAACCATCGAGTGGTCGGGCGAGAAGAAACCTCTCCAACCAAAGGGAGGCGCCGCTGCGCTCGGCGTGGTGGAAGCAGAAGGCGATGGTTTTGGGCGTCGCGTTGGTCATAGGGGAATGACGCGTACCGGGGCGGGAAGGTCAACCGGGAGCGTCGACGGCGCACTGCTAAAAAAACAGCATTATGCACTTGACTTCCGTGAAAGAGGTGCTAATTTTCCAGCACCATCGCAATGGAAACCACACACGACACCGGCCGGCTCGTCAAAACTGGATAGCCAAAGATTATGAAGACACTTTTGAAAACGATAGCGATGTCCCTGATTCTTGCGGCTCCGGCCGTGGGCGTGGGGCAGATCGACTACACGACCTATACCGCCGAGGTGCCTGTCACGAGTTCAGATATCGCAGCCTTCACGGGGCAGGGCACTGTGACACTCAATGCGCTGACCGTTGATCCAAACGGAGACATCATCACCTATACCCGCCGCGGGGCAGCCGACACGAATGCCAAGCTGGTGAGGATTGATGTGAGTGGAAGCTCGCCCCAATTCACGACCATCGCGACCGAGGCCCAGCTACTCGCAGAGATGGATAGCACCGGACCCATTGTCTATCATCTCGAGGTCGACACGGCCGGAACGGTCTACCTCCAGGAATGGATCAACAGCGGCGCCTTCGGAGATGACATTCTTAAGATCGTGCCCGGCGGCGGATCGCCAACGGTCACCAATCTGCGGCGCGTAATCGGGGTGAGTGGTGTCACGCTGAGCCACGATGAAACCGAGTTGATCATTGCCCAATCCAATAACTATCTCGCGTCGTCGAACGATCTGGTGACGCGATCTGTCAACGGCGGAGCTGATGTGGTTCTGTCGAGCGATGGCGCGATCTCAGCGGTCACCGGCGCGAGCGAAGCGGGCCTGCGGACGCGGCTGGTGAAACTCTCAAACGGTAACTACGCGGTTTGGGATGAATCGATCTTCGATGGCTCCGACCAGATTCTTGAGATCACTCCTTCCGGAACGGTCAGCGTCCTCGTCGCTACCGGCGATGTGAACCCGGGAATCGGCGCGAACGTCCTCTCGTTTGTGGGTGATGACGAGGACACGCTCTACCTATGGAGTCAGGTTGCCTCGCCCGCGGATGTTGGGCTGATCCTCTTCGAGGACGCGGGTGTCGGCACGATGCACAAGCACTCGAAAGCATCGATCGATGCTGCGCTGACAGCGGCCCACGGCTCGGCGTTTGCAGTCAACAGCACGGGGGTTGGAGGACACTTCGCCTCTCACTCGACTCCCACCCGCAAGACGCTCTACATCACAACCGGTGGCGACATCGCCGCACTTCACTTTGATGCCGCGGGCAGCTCAGTTGGTCAATGGGACGCCTACTGAGCTGAATCGGTGCTCGGGGCGCCGGCACTGCGGCATTTAGTCCCCCCGCGCGAGAGTCTCGCAGCGCGGGGGGACAACTCTTTTACCACGGTCAGGGCGCAGATACCAACGAGTTGATTGACTTGGGTAACGGATTTAGCTAATCGTATTTCCAATGGCATCAGTTGCCGGAGGTTGCCGCCATTTCTTGAGCAACGTACCGGTCAAATCTCCAACCTCCAAAGGAGGTATGGTTCGTGAGCGACTGGGTTCTCCTGATCCCGCCTTCAGAGTCCAAGTGCGATCCGCCAGGCAATGCCATGGCGTGGACGACGGCTCGTAAGAGTAAGAAAACCAACGCTTTCAAAGAGTTGGAGAATCTGCGCGAGTTAGTTCTCAAGGAACTGGAAGCCGCCCTCGAAAGAGGTGCAGGGCTGGAAAAGCTGTTTGAAGTGCGCGGCGAAGCCTTGCAGGAGGCAGTCGTCATCAATCGCTGTATCCGCGATAGCAACGCGCTGCCCGCCAGAGAGCTGTACTCCGGTGTGATGTACGACGCCGTCGATTACAAGACTCTCAAAGCAGCGGAAAAAAAACTTTTTGATAAACAAACGCTGATCCTCAGCGGGCTGTTTGGCGTCCTGCGCCCCACGGACCGGATTCCACCGTACAAGCTCAAGATGAGCGCTCGCCTCGGCGGGGTCGTCGGCAAGGTTGCGGCCTACTGGCGCAAGCCAGCCAGCGAGATCCTACGTAGGGAAGTGAAGGGGAAGGTTGTTTGGGATTTCCTGCCAGATCAACATCGGCGCGTATGGGATAGCACGGGCGAGATTAAAGCCCGTCATCAGGTGAAGTTCGTCAAACGCGTGGTCCGCGACGGCGTCGCCGAGTATAAGACGATCAGCCACCATTCAAAGTCGCTCAAGGGCGCTTTGATCCGCCACTTGCTCGCAAACGACGCGGAGTCGCCGAAGGCGCTCCAGACTTTCGTTCACCCCGACGGCTACCAGTTTAATCGAGAGATGAGCGTCAACGGACGCCGCGAATCGCTACTGGTCTTCGCTGCGGACTAGACACTCAGAGACCGCGAACTGCTCACGGGCACTCACGGGCAT
>JAUIJJ010000268.1 GCA_030431385.1 bacterium
CTCTTAAACATCATGACTCAAACACCAATTCTGGATGTCCTTTATCCCAGGAGTTACTATTGCGCTCAGGATGCGATTCGGCGCGTCGGGAGTCAATACCAGTCGCTCCAATTCGTATCTCCCCTCAAGTGGGGCGAGAACGACATTCTTGTGACAACTCGGTGACCTGGAATCAGGGGGAACTTGCGACGGTCACGCGTATGCGCGCGCCTTGTTTCACGATCGCGCCGGGAGAGGGACTCTGGGAGAGAACGCGCCCGCTGCCGAGCAGATCGGTTGCTTCGTAGTGGTCGATCAAAACCGAGAAACCTTCTTCGGAAGCTTGATCCACGGCGTCGGTTAGCTCCAGTGTCAGAAGGTCCGGCGTGATAGACTCCGGGGTCTTCACCAGATACCAGACAGCCGCGTAGGAACCCGCTGCCGTCAGCAGAAAAACGAACCCGCCGACGAAGATCATTCGCCAGAGGAGTCCGAAAATACCGTAGGTCTTGGAAGGGTCTCGTTTTGCCATCGTCGTCTCTGCGAAAGGAGCGTACAGATTGGCGAAGACTGACAAGATGAAAGTGCCGAATGGGCTAGGGTTTGTGTTTTTCCATAAGTTTAGCGAGGGCCTTACGCGCGTGGAACAGGCGGCTCATCACCGTGCCAATGGGGATACGAAGCGCGGAGGCGATGTCCTGATAGCTCATTTCCTCGAAGTGTTTCATCGCGAGGATTTCTTTGAATTCCGGCTTCAGTTTCTCCATCGCCTCAGTCAGGTGAGCGGTCATCTGTTCGAGTTGAATCTTCTCGACGGGGTCCTTGGAGCCCGAGTCCTCGAACTGGACGTGGACCTCTTCGACCAGGTAGTCGAGCGAGATCTTCCGCTTAAGCCCATGCCGTTGGAGATAGCTGAGGCATAAGTTTCTGAGAATCCGGTAGTACCACGGATAGAAGGGGCGCCCCAGCTTGAATCTGTCGAGGTGCTTGAAGGTGCGTACGAAGGCCTCTTGAGTTAGGTCGCGGGCGTCCTCATAATTCTGCATGAGACTCATGGCGCCGGCGAAGGCGCGTTCGCGATAGGCGAGCACGATCTGAGCGTAGGCTTCCCTGTCGCCCTTCTGCGCGCGGGCTATAAGCTTACGCTCTTCATCTGCTGTCAGAGGCTTTTCCTCAGCCAATTGACGACTCTCCGGGATTCGGATGGGACCGGCCCACAGTTACCGCCACTCTTTGGTCGGTGGGCAAGGCGGAACGGGAGCGACTCCAGAAGACCAAGAGGCAATGGGCTTGATCCGAACCGCTTCTGGCGTATAACTGGGCCCTGAATCCTGCACACCGCAAAGTGCATACCTCATAACATGAGGCTAGAATCGCGGCGGTCTTGCGTGCTCCATTTCGGTGGGCCAAGGGAGCACCTCAAGGAGTTTGTAAGTGGAAAAAGCCAATGTCGATGAGTCGGTCCCGGCAGAGCCGGAACCCCATGAAAATGCGGAAAAATGCCCCGCCGAAGGCTCCGGCGCACCCAAACGGAAACGGATCAGGCGAATGATCGCAGCTATCGTATTCATAGCACACGTATTGGGAGTGTTGTCCTCCTTCCACGCACTGATGAGCACCCGCACTTCCCAAGGCTCGATTGCCTGGATTGTATCATTAAACACCTTTCCTGTGGCGACAGTCCCCGCCTACTGGATTTTCGGGAGGAGTAAGTTCAACGGCTACGTGGTTCAACGAAGACTCGTGGAAGTCACCTCCTCTCAGGAGGTCGAAGAAGTTCGGAATCGCATCGAACCGTTCGTCAGGGAAGGTGTCCAGAAAGGAACAGGTGCATACGCCGCTGAGGCACTGTCTGACTTCAGATTCCTCAAGGGCAACAAAGTCGATCTCCTGGTAAACGCGGAAAACGCCTACCCTAGCATTCTGGAAGGGATCGATTCGGCAGAAGAGTACATCCTCGTTCAGTACTACATTGTCCAAGATGACGAGTCCGGCGGTGAACTGAAGGACCACCTGATCGCGAAGGCGAAAGAAGGTGTCAAAGTCTGGTTCCTCTACGACGAAATCGGCACGCGAGGTCTGGAGGACTACTGGGCCGAGTTGCGCGAGGCGGGTGTGAAGGTTACCTCGTTTCATACGACACGGGGGGCGCGGAATCGCTTCCAGATCAACTTTAGAAACCATCGCAAGATCGTGGTCGTAGACGGGAAACAAGGTTGGGTCGGAGGGCTTAACATTGGCGACGAGCACTTGGGAAAAAACCCGAAGTACGGCGAGTGGCGCGACACTCACATTAAGATCACCGGCCCATCTGTGCTCCAGTTGCAGGTGCCGTTCATCGAGGATTGGAACTGGGCAACTGATGAACAGCTCGAATTGCCATGGAACCCCGTCGCTGCTGAAGATGGCGACGCAACGGTGCTGATCGTTCCAACGGGACCGGCGGACGATCTAGAAACGTGTAGCCTCATGTACCAGCAGGCGATTCACTCGGCAAAGGAACGGCTTTGGATCGCCAGTCCCTATTTCGTGCCCGACCCCGGGGTCCTCTCCTCTCTCTATCTGGCGTCACTTCGAGGCGTGGAGGTTAAGATCATCATCCCCGACGTTGGCGACAATTTCCTCGTTCAGTACTCGCCCTATGCGTTCATCCCCGAGCTGTTGAAGACAGGTATTGAGATTTACCGATACGAACCGGGTTTCCTCCACGAGAAGGTGTTTCTGGTGGATGACGCCATCGCTGGGGTCGGCACGGCAAACTTTGACAATAGGTCGTTCCGGCTCAATTTCGAGGTGACAGCGCTCGTCCGAGACGATGCGTTTATCGCGGAAGTGGAAGAGATGTTCGAAGCGGACTTTGCAGTCTCTCGCAAGATGACCATCGAAGGCGTTGAGGGAAAGCCCCTTTGGCATAGGGCGATGGCGCGGTTGTCGTACCTCACAGCTCCGATTCAATGAAAGCGGACCAAACCGGTAGGAACCGGTCCTAGAGAACGATACTTATGGCGACTACAGGCTATCAAATCCTAACGTACCTGCGGGAGTTTCGTCAGGCGAAGCTCCGCGTGCTGGTCGCCTCGTTGATCGCAATCGTCAAGCACTCGCCGATCATCCTGATACCCGTGTACACTGGATACATTATCGATACGGTATTGCCTGCGGGTGATGCTGTTGGGTTGGCGTTGTGCGTCGTCGGGATGGTGTCGCTGATCATCATGAACATCGCGATGCACCCGCTCTACGCGCGTCTCTACTCATCCGTCAGGCGCGACGTCGCGCTTCAACTTCGCTCCCGCTTGTGCAACCAGATCCAGCAACTCGCGTTCACCTACCACGACCGCAAATCGCCAGGGAGACTGCACAGCAAGGTCATGCAGGACGTCGAGCGGCTCGATCTCTTCGGCAAATTGCTCATCGATCCACTCTTACTGACGTTTCTCACCGTGGTGGCAGCGCTTGTGATCATCGTCTATACCGAGCCTTTGTTCACTCTGGTTGTCATCGCGTTTCTGCCGATCGTCTACGTGCAAAACAAGGTGATGCGAAAGCGCCTCGCGGAAGAGTATGAATCGCTTCGGGTCGAGCAGGAGAAGCTCAATTCGGAAGTGGGCGAGATGTTGAGCATGTTGCCCGTCTCTCGCGCCCACGCGACCGAGGCGCACGACCTCGACCGCATTCAGCGTCGCCTTCAAACCCTGCGCAATCGCGGTGTCGGAGCTGATTGGTTTACGAACATCCTCCAGTCACAAATCTGGGCATCGTCTCAAATCATGACGATCGCCGTCATCGCGGCCGGCTCGCTTCTCGTAATCTGGGGGAACATGACGATTGGTGAAATGGTCATGTTCATGTCACTCGTTGGGATGACGATTGGCGGTCTTTCAGGAATCATGGCACACTTGGTAACGCTGTACGAAGCCAACGAATCCGCAAAATCGATCAATGAGATTCTCAATGAGCCGGAGGTTGAGGAATACGAGGGGAAGAGTGAGCTTGGAGAGCTCTCCGGCAAAGTCCGATTCGAGGGTGTTTGGTTCACCTATCCTGAGGCGAACCGTCCGGTCCTTAGGAACCTGAACCTGGAAGTCCTTCCAAACGAAACAATCGCTTTGGTTGGCTCGAGCGGGGGAGGAAAATCGACTTTCATTAAGTTGATATTGGGACTTTACAAACCGATACAAGGGCGGATCATCATTGATGATCAAGACCTCACAGACTTGAACATGCGCAGCCTGCGAAAGCAGATCGGGATCGTCACGCAGGACACCTTTCTCTTCAATGGATCGGTGCGGGATAACCTCACCCATGGCCTATCTGGCATCGACGATGAGCAACTTGCCGAAGCGGCCAAAGACGCCAACGCCTACTCGTTCATTTCAGAGATGCCCGCAGGTTTTGATACGAACATCGGCTCCAACGGAGTGAAACTTTCCGGCGGTCAAAAACAGCGGCTTTCCATCGCTCGTGCGATTCTGAGGAAGCCACGCCTGCTGATTCTCGATGAGGCGACAAGCGCCCTCGACAGCGAAGCGGAACGGTTGGTTCAGGGTGCGCTTGATCAACTGATGGAAGGGCGCACAGCTTTTGTCATCGCTCACCGCCTCAGCACCATTCGAAACGCAGACCGGATATTGGTCTTTGACAACGGAGAGATCGTCGAAGATGGCCAACACGATCTGCTCGTGAGTCGTGGCGGATACTACGCGAAACTCGTCGAATTGCAATCGATCGCCTAGTCTCCCATATGTACTGAAGTGGATACTTCCTAGTTCGGTTTCGTCAGCTGAACTCGGTCGCCCTTGCAGAACAAACGCCCTTCCATCAATTCTGTGTCGACGACACTTTGACACCACGTCCTCGCCTTTTTGGTGACGCGGTTTTTACCATAGAGACGAAGGACCGCCTTGATGAGCTCATCGATGACGATGTTTCCACTCTCGTGCAGAAGGTGTCGAATCGCGAGGGCCATTTCTCTCGGCGGGACATCTTCCAAATCCCGAATCGCATCGGAACCGGGAGCAGGCAATTGCACTTTAGGCGGGACTCCATCGGGGACAATGAACTCATCAAATATCCTGTGAGTGGTGGGAAGGTAGTCGAGCCCGCGCATGATTCCTTCTCTCACCTTTCGAGTGAAGCTCCCACCCAACCATTCATTATTAAGTATTCGCCCCGCGCGCTCGATTGAGATTCCCGATTCATCGGTCGAAAGTTGAGCAAAGGCCTCGCCGATCATCTGTGGGGGAGCGGTGTGCGGTTCGAACCTCTTGAGCGTTGAAATGTTGGCCGGCAAGTCACCGCTGAGCGTCGCATAATCCATTCCGGCGGCGCCCGTCGAGATCACGCCGACTTTGATGTTCGAACCGCTGACGTTGCGATGATGGCGCAGCAAGGCAGCATTGCTCAGACCATCGCCTTGGCTGCCGAACATTCCTTCGCCTCCGGTGCGCGACTCGTCGCCAAAGAATGAAAAGACGGTCTTGGCACCCGCGAAGACTTTCTGCATCCAAGAAGGTTCCGGCGCCGTGCCTTCGGCTGGATTCACGCCGACCAGACCGGGTGCGGCATCGGCCGGTGCGGCATCGGCGATGAATGGCAACGACAATTCGTTAAAGTTTCCGGCGGCTTCCGGTCCAAGGATCGTTTCGATGGCCGCGCCGAACACGCCGATGCTGCTGGCCAGCCAGTCGTCGACGCTGGGGTAGTCGACGTTGCCGGATATCTCGGTTGTTTCAAAACCGTTGCCAGACCTCGATTGCTCGACGACCCACGTTCCGTCATAGGTTAGATTTCCGGGGTCGATCGTGTGCGAAATATTCAGCGTACTTTGTCCGCTGGAAACCACACTCAAATCCGCTGGATTGATTTGCGCGAGTTG
>JAUIJJ010000269.1 GCA_030431385.1 bacterium
CGCGCGGCGTCGACCCGACACCGACACCGTCAGGCTTGCTCGACTCGACATTCGGTTTCTGGGGCTACGAGTCCTCAGTCGCCATGGCTGCAGACAAGCTCTACCGCCTCGAATGGACAGTCGTCAGCGATGCCGATCCGATCGGTAAGGGCTCACGCGCCGACGCGACGGAAGTTCCCGCGTTCCGTCTCCGCGTCAACGACAGCTCGCTTAAGGGCTCCGGCTACGTGAACGTCGAGTCGATCAACACCGAGTCGCGTATCCCGACAGTCGCCAACCCGGAGACGTACGTGCTCTA
Source organism: bacterium (assembly GCA_030431385.1). Taxonomy (GTDB): domain Bacteria; phylum Sumerlaeota; class Sumerlaeia; order SLMS01; family SLMS01; genus JAUIJJ01. Next base: position 299 of record JAUIJJ010000269.1, read on the forward strand.
CTTCCGCACCCCGTCAGTACTCGCGGATAACACGTTCATCTTCTCGTTCGACTACCTGTACGTGCCGGTCACGAACAACGACCCATCCGTCGCGCTCTACCTCCAGGGACTCATCGTCACCGAATACGACGATCCTCTGATCGAGAGGTAATCAGAGCGAAACACTCAACAGTCACCACCAAGACTCCCCCGGGCATTCGCCCGGGGGAGTCTTTTCGTTCCCCGAATACGCATCTACCGAACAAAACAAGAACGCCTCCGGCCGAAACCGGAGGCGTTCTCAATTGTCAGGCGAGCACCTGCGCGCCGCTGTCCATCACTCGGACACGACCGTTACAGCATCGGCGAGTTAGCCCCCGCCGCCGTCGCGAGAATCTTCGAAACGTCTTCTATCTTTACGGCTCGCTCGTCGCGGGTGATCAGGTTCTTTAGCGAAACCTCGCCACGTTCCCATTCCACGCCGCCGACGATCACCGCGAAGTTCGCGCCGAGCTTGTTCGCGTGGCTCAGCTGCTTGCCGAGATTTTTCGCCCGATAGACGAACTCAATCGCGTGCCCTTGGCTACGAAGCTCTTCCGCCATCTTGAGCGCGTCATACTTCACGCCGTTGTCCAGATACGCAATCAACGCGCGAGGCGCTGGATACCCGGGGATCTCGATGTTCTGAGAATCCAAGGCCAGCAGAACTCGCTCGATACCCGAGCCGAACCCAACCGCCGGAGTCGGCGGACCGCCCAGCAGCTCCACCAACCCATCGTAGCGGCCACCGCCGCCAATCGTCTGGATCGCGCCGTCGAGCGACTTGCACAAAACTTCAAAAGCCGTCTTCGTATAGTAATCGAGGCCGCGCACCAATCGCGGATTGACCGTGAAGGGAATCCCCAACTTCTCCAGACCCATCTTCACCTCGGCGAAGTGTTCAGAACACTCCTCGTTCAGGTACTCCAACATCATCGGCGCGTCGGCGAACAGTTCCTGATCCTTCCGATCCTTCGAGTCAAGACAGCGCATTGGGTTCGAGTACATTCGCGCCCTCGAATCCTCGCTCATCTTATCCTTGAATTGTTCCAGAAACTTGATGAGCGCTTCGCGGTAGGCCGGGCGACAGTTCGGGTCGCCGACGCTGTTGATGTTCAGCTCCAGCTGCTCCAACCCTATCCGGCGGTAGAAATTATAGAGAAGCGCGATCACCTCGACATCGGCGGCGGGGCTTTCTTCCTTGAAAACTTCCGCGCCAATCTGCGTGTGCTGGCGATAGCGACCCTTTTGAGGGCGCTCGCTGCGAAACATCGGAGCCATGTAGTAAAACTTCAACCCGGATGCGGACCGCGCCAGGCCGTGTTCGACTACAGCGCGCGAAACTCCCGCGCTTCCTTCCGGTCTGAGGCATAGGTGAAAACCCTTCTCCTCATCGCCATCCTGAGACGAGCGCCTCACCAGGTACATTTCCTTGTTCACAATGTCTGAGGTCTCGCCGCTCGTTCGTTTGAAGAGGTCGATCTCCTCAACGATCGGCGTTTCGATATAGCGATAGCCGTGCGCCATCGTCCACTCGTCGTATGCACGCCGGAGCCAAACCCACTTCTCCGACTGATAGATCAGCTGCTTCTGTCCGACCGGGAGCACATCACCCATCCCGCGGATTGATTGAACGTTTGCCTTGGAAGCCAGGGTACTGCCTTTCGCACTCGTAGTCTGCTCGGTGAGCATCGCCGGAGAGATAACCAGCACCGGCGCGTGGCTGGCAAGCCCCGATGTTCCCCCCGCACCCACCACCATGTCGACGTTGGTTGCGCCAGCGTCCAAATCTTGCTCATCTCCTTCCGCATGATCGATCTAGCCCGTGGGAGCCAACAAATCCTCAACGCTCTAAAAGCAATCTACTGGTCACAGGCCGTCATGGCGCTCTCGGCCACTGTCTTCCTGTGGACCGGCTCCCAGTTCACCGGTCGCTCGCTTAGCGGCTGGTGGTACGTCGCGTCTTTCCTCGGAACGTGGGCAGTTTATCTCTGGGACGCCGGCAACGGCATCACCCGAGAGGACCAGATCAACCAGCCCGAGCGCGCGAAGTTCTACCGCACCTACCCGCTCTTTCGTCACACGATCCCAATCATGCTCACCATCCCCACGGCGCTCGCGATCTGGCTCGCTCAGCCCTCCTGGGAAACCGACCTCCTCCTACTCGCCATGATCACCATCGGTGCCGCCTACGTCCTGCGCATCATCCCGACAAAATACACCCGCAAGCGGCTCAAGGAAATCGGCTCGATCAAGACCTACCTCATTACCATCGCGTGGTTGCTGGGGGGCGTCTTTCTGCCTCTCTCCGCAGGCGTGAGAACCGACGCGGGACCCGCCGCACCTCTCTGGGTCATCCTCTCTTTCCTCTGCCTTCTTCTCTTCTTCGATACCCTCGCGCTCGACTATCGCGACCGGCGTGGCGACAAATCCTCCGGTCTCGTCACCATCGCCGTCACCATCGGTAAGGAAACGCGCCTCTTCATCGCCGGGGGAGTGTTCTTTTGCGGAATCTATTGGCTCAGCGGCATCCATAAGTTCGAAGACCCCAGATGGATCTTCGGCGCGGGGGCCATGTGGTTCGCCTCACTCACCGCGAGCCTCGCCATCCCGTTTCTCATCGGCCGCGACGCCACTTACGGGTTCGCGATCATGTTCTGGAGGTTCGCCGGCGCTCTCGGAATCATCGCCGCGCTCATCTAGCCCACCATGTCTTTCCTCTACGCCATCGTCCTGTACATGTGGAGCTATGCCGTGGGCTGGCTTGTCGTCGACAAGCTGATCCTCAGGGGTAAGAGCACGTCGCTGGGGGGCTTCTTCCTTTTCCTCATGCGCCCCGCCGTCGGTATCGGAGTCAGCGGATACGTGGCGTTTTTGCTACTCACGCTCGGCTTCTTTCCCCCTTGGCTTGCCACCACGATCATGGCCATCGGCGCGCTGGTCGGCGTCGTTGCGTTGAGAAGCACATGGCGAGACGCAAGACTACCCGGCTGGGACTCGCGAAACCCGGTCGAGTGGATCGGCTTGCTCTGCTTTCTCGCCCCCGCGGGTCTTGGCGCGTTCGCCACATGGACGCCGTCACTCGGCATCGACGCCTACATGTATCACATACCCGTTCCGAAACAGTGGCTGATCCAGGGAAGTTTGCGCGGTTTTCCATTCAACGCCATGTCCAACTATCACATGCTGACCGACCTCTGGAACGTCTGGCCGCTCAGCTTCGACAGCGACAACTTCCTCCTCACGAAGCTGAAGGAATACTACAGCGGTCTCGCCATCGCGTTGCTGCTGGCGCTGGCACTCCGATCGAAATTTGGTGCCGGAGCCGGATGGTTCGCCGCCACCGCCTGGATGCTCTACCGCGAGATTCTACGCCACGGCGCCAGCAACTGGATCGACCTGAGCCACGCCGTTTTCGTCGTCATGGCGTTGCTCGTCGTCGCGCGGACCTTCGAGCCCACAGTCGCCCGCCGCCGACTCTTCCTGCTCGCAGGCGTCCTCTTCGGGTTCGCCATCGGCACGAAGCTCACCGGGTACTTGATGCTTGGTTACGCTGGCTCGGCCTGGCTCCTCCTCTCGCTCTTCAGAGCCAGCATCCGCAGACGCCCGATGCATCTGCTCCGTTGCGCGATTCTCGTCATCATCCCAGCGCTCCTCATGGCGCTGCCGTGGCTGGCGAAGAACGTCATCCTGACAGGAAACCCCGTTCCGCCGCTCCTCACCAACGTCTTTCCAGTAAACAGTCAGTACGCCGGCGCGGTGGAAGATTTCAGGCAATACCACAAACTCGACGAGCCCATCGACTGGTCCACCAAAGCCGCCCACGCTAAGCTCTTCTTCCGTAACACCCGCTACCTCGAATACCCGAGACTCCTGACCGCCGCGTCGCTCGCTCTCTTGCTCCTCATCGCCCGCCGCAAGGGCACGCCACGCTCGCTCGGATTCATTGCCGTTCTCGTCGCTCTCATGCTTCCCCAACTCCTCTTCATCGAGCAGGAACGCTTCGTCTACGGTCCCTCCGCGATGATGCTCCTGCTCGCCGCATGGGTCGCGGCCTCGCTGTTGCATTCCGCCCGCGAGCCGCGCCGGGCCATCATCGCATGGATCGCCGTCGCGGTCTCGCTCTTCTGTTTCTACAACAGTTTCCGAACCCTGTGGAACCACGCGTTCCCCGTCCTCCCCGGCAGGCAACCATACCCATACAGCCTGCTTCTCACGAGGCACCAAATGGAGGAAGATTTCTTCTCCAAGCTACCTGAATGGGAGTTTGTGCTGGAGGCGGAACGCCTCCTCGGGCCGGACGACCTGCTCCTCAACACAGAGCTCGGCTTCCACGCCGCCCTCATTGACGTGCCCATGCTCCCGAACCCAACCCATCACGACAGAAGTACCTACCAGCACCTGCGCAATCTTGGCCTCGACGCTCGGCAAATGCGCGACGCGCTCACAGAACTCGGCGTCACCCACGTCCTGAGTCGCTTTCCCGAACCCGACCCGGAGATACAAATCTTCCGGCAGCGCTATCTCGAACCACTGATCACGCGCGACGGATTGGTCATCTATCAGGTAAGGACCTACAATGAGTAACATTACCATCCTGGCCGATGAGAACATCCGGTTCGCCGAAGAAGCATTCTCCCAGTTCGGAGACGTCCGCCTCAAGTCCGCACGAACTCTCACTCCCGCCGACCTTACCGATGTCGACGCGCTCGTGGTCAGGTCAGTCACGAAAGTGGACCAGGATTTACTAAAGGGCACTCCCGTCCGCTTCGTCGGCACTGCCACCATTGGCCGCGACCACATCGACGAAAACTACCTCTCCCGGGAAGGCATCGCATTCTCCGACGCAGCGGGCTGCAACTCTCAGTCCGTCGCCGAGTGGGTCACCGCCGCTCTGCTCGAATCGGCAGTCGAAAAATCGGAGTCGCTGCGCGGCAAAACCCTCGGAATTGTCGGCCACGGGAACATCGGCACCCTCGTCGCCCGAATCGCTCCCGCCCTCGGGATGAGCGTCCTCATTTGTGACCCCCCGAAGGCTCGAACCGGCGCCCTGAGCGGAACTGTCTCGCTCAATGAACTTCTCGGCGCCAGCGACTACGTGACATTCCACGTCCCGCTCATCAAGGACGGCATCGATCGCACCGTTCACATGATAGGCGCGGATCAGTTGGCAGCCATGAAGGACGGCGCGACGCTCCTCAACGCCTCGCGTGGACCAGTGCTCGACAATGCCGCCGCCCTCGAAGCCTCCCGCGACAATCGCATCACACTGATGCTTGACGTCTTCGAAAACGAACCATCGCCCAACCGGGAACTCGTCCTCGCCTCGCGGATTTCGACAGCCCACATCGCCGGCTATTCTTTCGAAGGAAAAGTAAACGGAACGAAGCTAATGGCCGAAGCCCTCGCACGCCACCTCGGTATCGCCAACCAGGCAACTGTTCAGACCGACATTCTCCAAGTAGAAGTTCTCGCCTTCGCGGCGGACCACGGCATGACGTCGAGAAACGAGCGGGCTCTTCAGTACGATCCCATTGCT
>JAUIJJ010000270.1 GCA_030431385.1 bacterium
TGTTCGATCGGGATAAACGCGGCGTCCCGCCACTCGTGGGGAGCGTAGATCATGCTCAGGATCGAGTAGACCGGTTCCTGCCCATGGATGGACTTTCTGCCTGTCATTTCATAGAGCTTGAGGCGGGCGAACGTCGGGAGCGTTTCCTGCCACCCGTCGTGAGTCACTGCGACCAATGAAAGATCGGAAGCGCTGACCGCCTCTGCCATGGCGGGATCATGAGGTATAGTAGAGAGGCGATCTGTCGGGTCGTCGGAGAGACCACCCGCGAGACCTGCGGCGGGCGCGAGAGTCACTGCGATTAATGCCAGTGCAAAGAGTGCGTTCTTTAGTTTCCCCATTATACTTCCACCACTTCGGGACGGACGCGGTCCGTCTCAACATTTTCACCAGTTCCGGCGTACTGCGACCCTGTCCCGGAAACCGGCCCCTTGCCGTGAGACAACTCACGAACGATGTCGTCGAACTCTGCCTGAACGGGCGATTGGCCCCATCGCGGCACCAATGCCAGCGAGAGCGTTTTGCGCTCCTCATCCCATCTGCCATAGAGGGCCCGGTAACGAAAGATGAAAGTCAGCAGCGCGCCGAAGACAACAATGCCGACGCCAAGATTGGTCCAAAAGACCGTCGGTTCGCTCACGACCGAAAGGGCGGTTTGAAAGCGCTGAGTCGGTGCGACGACACGAACCTCGAACTGCCCCTCGGTACCGAGAGTCTGCACAGGCGCTTCGAAGCCGCTGCTGTAGGTGCGCTCCTCACTGGTCGCCCCAACGGTGAGCTTTTCCCGGGCAATTAGTGCCCCCTGCTTGTCGTGGACCCCGATGACGAACATGGCCGCGCCGGGTTGGTTCCAAACGACGTCTTCCATCTCGACTTCACGAGGAACCTGAATATCCTCAAACCTCAGCGTGAAAGGCGCACCCGTGGGCGGGACCATTCCGGCGAGCTCTGGATCGAAGAAGAGCCACGTCTCGGAGACTGGCTGCCCTTCGCTGAAAAGGCCGATTCGCGCAGCGGGGTTGTCGGGTGATTGGCTGGCGTTTTCCGGCATCCCGGACTCTTCGTCGATGCGGAAACTGGGATAGAACTCTTCGACGGAAAAGGACCAGTTGCTCTCTCGCTGGCCGATTACAATTCCGGCAGCAATCGGTTCGAGGGGACTTTCTGTCGAGAAGATGTGCCAACGTGCCCCAGCTTCGGTGCCGTCGACTTCCAGAAAATTCTCCGTGTCGCCGATTCGCACGCGGTTGAATGGGTGCGTATCCGTGATGGCGATTCGCTCGTTGATGAGCCGATTGCGCACGTCGAAGTTGAACCTCTGAAAACGGTCCGGAGGGAGCGGCGTATAACCCGCTTGGTGGAACTCCAACCCGTCTCGCGCGAAACTGTGGTTCATGTCGAGTTGGGCGTAGGTGACTTCCTGGGTGCGGGGATCCTCGACCTTGATGAGCGAACTAAAGTACGCGGGCACGTTGCTGTTGGGGTGATTGATCTCGTCGAAATCGAGCACGGTGATCCAGAAGGGAATCGGGAACGGCCGAATGTTCTGCCCGCTGAGCTGCTGCTCGGTGGTGAGCGGCTCGAAGATCATGGCGGTGCGCTCGCCCTCGCCGCCGATAAAGCGGCCCTCGGAAATCACTCCCCCACTCCAGATCAGCATGACGCGAATGACCTGCGAGAAGATCACGGTCAGGATTCCGATGTGAACGATGGTCGGCCCGAATCGGCTGAGGATGCCCTTGTGCGCGAAGAAGAGGTTCCCATCGCGATGGGAGCGGGTGAAGCGCAAAGCGATGAATTTCTCTGCCTCTTCAATGTCCCCCGTGACCGGTATCTCGGCGCGTGGGGAACTGCCATATTTGTAGTAGTCGGGCGAGGAGCGAAACTGGCGCTTCCACCAGATCGTGAAGCTCATGATCGTGACGTGCCAAGTGCTCAGAATCAGCTGGATGGCGAACAGGAGAAGGAGCGCGACGAACCACCAGGATTCGAAGACGTGGGAGCGGGCGATGGTGATTGCGTTGTCGCCGAGCGAGTCGTTGGCGGCGATGGTGGTCGTGCCCCAAATCGCGACCGCGCCGATAGTGGCGAGCAGTAGAATACCACATTTGAGGGAAACGACAAAGCGCCAGACACGGTCGATGAAAGGTACCTTCTTCTTGGGAGGAGAAGGCGCTTGGTATTGATTGGGCTGGGTGTTCGTGATTTTTTTCACAAAGATTGGGCGGGAAATCCCGCAGCTTCCTTCGGTGAAGATGATCATTTCTGGAAGCAAGGGGCTGGCCAGCTTCCGGAAGAACGTCGGACGCTGCCACGCTCCCCCACGCCGGTCAAGCGGCACCGGTGCGCTCCTTACCTGTTGACCGCCTTCGCGGCGGCGCATCTGTCTTACCGCTGCCCAAGCAAGCCCCGGAGCCTCCCTCTCATCTTGTTGCCCTCAAATTCTGGCGATCTCATCAGCAAGGCGCTTAAGCTGGCGCTGCCGATTTCCGGCGGCTATCTTTTGGTTGTCGGAACGCTGCTGTTTGAAGTCGGCGTCATCGGCCACGACGTCGGCGGCACCGGAGTCGCGGCAATTGGCCTCGCGGCGACGTTGTCTCTGGTGATTGTGCTGGCTTTTCATGCGGTAGAACTGGCGAACCAAACGATCGTCGCGCGGCGTTATGGCGAAGGGAACCTGAAGGAAACTGGCAGGTGCCTCGACAACGCGCTGCTTCTCAGCTTCGGAATATCTGTCCCGCTAACGGGGCTCCTGTTTCTCCTCGGACCTAGGATATTCTTTCTGGCAGCAAGCCGCGAAATCGAGCTCTTGGCCTTCGACTACTTCCGCTGGAGGCTGCCTGGAATTCCCTTCTTCGTCGCACTGCTGGCGATGATCGGGTTCTTTAACGGGATCAGTAGGCCGAAGGTCTACGTTTTCATTTTCGCCGCGATCTTGATCATCGATGTCGCGCTCATCTACTTGCTCGTTGGCGGCCGAATGGGGTTCCCCGCGATGGGAATCAAGGGCGCCGGGTTGGCCGCCTCACTATCGGCGTTCATCGGGTTTGTAATCTTCTTGGGAGTCCTGATGAAGCGGCGCTACCGGGAGACTTACGGCTGCTTTCAGTTTTCGACGAGTATCGATAAACGAGTCCTCGCGAAACTGATGGGGCTCGGTACTCCGATCTTCGTCCAGCAGTTCTTCACCAACTTCAGCATCTACCTCTTTCAGTTGTTGATCTCGGCGATTCCCGACGGCGGCATCTCGCTGGCGGCGAGTACCATCGCGCGCAACGTGAGCTTCCTGACGTACCTGCCGAGCTTAGGAATGGGCATCGCCGCAGCAACTATGGTGAGCCAGCACCTCGGTGCGGCAGACCACCAACCCGCCAAGCAATCCGGGTTTGCCTGCTGGGCGCTTGGCGCGATCTTCATGGTGTCGGCGGGGCTCGTCTTTATATTGTTCGGGGAACCTCTCTCCCGCATCTTCCTGGAGGCATCAGCGAGTACGAACGGCGACGCGATGCTCGCCAGCGATCAGGCAAAGACGATCAAGCTGGCGGGTCAGTTGCTGCTCATCGTCGGCGTCTATCAGATATTCGAATCGATGAACACGATCCTCGGCAAAGCGCTTCAAGGTGCCGGTATCACGCGCTTTGTGATGATCTCGACGGTCGCGATGCAGTGGCTGTTCTTCCTGCCGGTCGCTTACGTCTTGGCGATTCAAATGGGGTACGGAGCCATCGGCGCGTGGATTGCCTTCGGAACACAGATCAGCGTGCTCGGCGTCGTCTTCTTCATCAAGTTCCGCGCAGGGGCCTGGAAACAGGTTACGTTTTAAGCTCGAGGACCGATTCTCACCCAATACGGTAGACCTGCCTTGTCCGGTTGGCAAACGCATCGCACTTGGATATCATAGGAACGGCACTCGCGGTTTTGGATTCAGCCAACTCGCGACCCCTTCAGCCGTGATGGATGTAAATCTTGGGCGCCCACATCCGCAGGTCGCGCGCTTCTCCTCTTACGACTTCGCCTCTACCCTACTGCGGCGCTGGTCGTCGGTGGCTTTGCGGTGGAAAATGCGATCGCCGATCTTGTGCAGGAACCTGCGAATTGTATCAAGATAGCTTTGGCAGCAAGGGATCACGAAGAGCGTCAGGAAGGTCGAGGTGAGCAACCCGCCGAGTACGGTAATCGCCATCGCCTGACGCAGTTCCGCGCCGTCGCCAAAGCCCAGAGCCATCGGCAACAGACCCAGCAACGTAGTCGCGGTCGTCATGAGCACCGGGCGAAGACGACGCGAGCAACCGATGACGAGCGTGTCCCTTGCTGTGAGCTGTGACTGCGCGTCCAAGTCGTAGAGCTGACGACTCTTCGCGTCGCTCCGAACCTGATTCACGCAATCCAGCAATACGATGGCGTTGTTCACCACGATCCCTCCCAACATCACGACACCGATAATCGACATGACGTTGAGCGTCTGTGAGGTGACTATCAGCCCTAGCACAACTCCGATGCCGGCGAGGGGAATGGTTAACAAGATCAGGAACGGTTGGAGGAAGCTTTCGAAGATCGAGGCCATCACCATGTACACCAATAGGATACTCAGCAACAGGGCGAACTGGAGCTTCCCGAAGGCTTCCTTTCGCTGCTGTTCCTCTCCCGTGTATTCGAGGAAGTAGCGCCTCGGCAGGACGAAGCCATCCAGCGCGGATTGCGACGCGCTGATTGCCTCGGAAAGGCGGACGCCTGGCGCGAGGTCCGCCATGACAAAGGCGACGCGCTCTTGGCGGCGGCGGACGACTTCTCGGGGGCCTCGCACCATATCGAATTCGGCAACGTTTGCCAATCTAACCAGCGTTCCATTCGATCCTTTAAGCGTGATGTTTCGCAAGTTGTCGAGACTCTCGCGCCCATAATCGACTTTCACGTTAAGGTCCACATCGCCGGATTCGGTTTTGATCTCGGTCGCGATCTCGCCGTCGATTCGCCTGCGCAGAGTTTGGGCGACGCTATTGACTTCGAGTCCGTAGCGCGCGAGCTGGGTCTTATCGAGCCGGAGGCGCACTTCCGGCGCGCCCTGCAGAATATTCGTGCGTACATTGAGAACCTCGTCGACGGGCTCGAGGCGCGCTTTGATCTCGCCGGCCAGCCGGGTCAGTTCCTCGATTTCCTGCCCGCTGATCTCGATGAGAAGCGGCGCGCGGGAGGAGCCGATGAGCTCCATGAGCGACCCTTGGCTGGCGTTGAACTCCACCTTCGCATCCGGGATGCGGTCGAGGATCGGTTTGAGAGAACCGATGAGTTCTGTAGACGTAAAGCCCACAAGCCCCGCAGCGATCATCGGGGTCGTCGGAGCGTCCCAATCGTTCAGCGTCACAAAGACGTCGGCGGTGTTCGGGCCATCGGGGTCTTCGGAATTGGCGTTGGCCACCCCTTCCGGCTCGCCGATGCGAGAATAGACGTGATGGATGGCCGAGTCCCATCGCGAAAGCTGCGAGTCGACGGACTTCACAACGCGGTCGGTCGCTTCGATGGGGGTGCCGTTGGGCAGAACGATGCGAATGCCGACCTGATGAACATCGGTCGAGGGAAGAAACTCCTGAGGAACGCGAGAAACCCCCAGCCACGTCAGATACAAGCCACCGACACAGGCGATGACCACCAACACTCGGAGCTTCAGGCACAGCCGGAGCAACGTCGGATAGATGCCCGTGGGGACGTCCAAGGTCTCTGACGCGGATTCGAAGCCCGATTTGTTGGACTTCATAAAGTAGGCACTGAGCATCGGTATGAGGAGCAGCGCGACGACGAGCGA
>JAUIJJ010000271.1 GCA_030431385.1 bacterium
CGCCTCTGCAGCTCACTCTCAGGTCGACGCCGCAGGCGATGAAGAGGTCGATATCGGGGCGTAGGAACTTTGAGGGAACCGGCTTTCAAACACCATGACCTTTCAGCGGATCGACACAGTCATTCTAGGCGCGGGAATCGGCGGGCTGACCGCCGGGTTCGAGCTCGCCAAGTCAGGTCGCAGAGTCTTGATCGCGGAACCGCGCGATGTCACTGGCGGCGTGATCAGCTCAATTCGCCGCGATGGATTCCTCCTGGAAACGGGACCCAACAGCTTTTCCAGCGCACCCGCTTTGGTGATGGAGCTCATCGACGAAATCGGCCTCGGCGACCTCGCGCTGACACAGCCCATGAGAGAGAACGACCGCTTCATTTGGTACGGCGGAAAACTCCGCAAGGCTGGCCCGGGCATGTTGCTCTCCCCCGGCTTTCTGAGCTTCGGCGAGAAACTACGCGTGCTGCGCGGATACTTCAAATCAGTGCCGCCTCCCACGGGCGACATCGCTTTGGGCGAATACTTCCGACAGCGGCTCGGCGAAGGCGCTGTTCGCAAGGTACTCAAGCCGTTCCTTGCCGGGATCTTCGCCGCAGATGCCGACCGAGTCAGCTTCGAGGCGACTTTCGCGAAACTCTACGGACCCGCACTTGAAACCAACTCGATCCGCAAGATGCTGAAACAAGTCAGGGCCAATCGCGATCCCGGCCCGCCGAAGTGCCTGGTCAGTTTTCCCGATGGCGTTTATCAGCTTCCCCAGCGGCTGACGGAGAAGTTCTCATCAGCCGGCGGGGAACTCCTGCTCGGTGCACGGGGCAGGCTCATCCAGTCAAGTGACGGCAAGTGGCGCTACGAACTTGGCGACGATTCGTGGGAAGCTCCCGACGCCATCATCGCGACGCCAGCTGCCGCCGCTGCGGATATCATACAGGAAACAACACCCGCTTGCGGGGAAGAACTGAAACAAATCGAATACGCGCCAATGGCTATCGTTCACGTTGGAGTGAAGGAAAGTCAGCTCCGCGAATCGAGGAACGGTTTTGGCTTTTTGTCCGTAAACGGTCAGGGCGTGCGCGCTTTGGGTATGATTTGGAGTGATCGCATTTTTCCCGGCAGAGCGCCCGACGGCTATCGGCTCCTGACTGTATTCTACGGTGGCGAAATCGATTCGGAAATTCTGACGATGAGCGATAACGATTTGCGCGAACAACTGAAAGCGGACCTCCGCAAGACAATGGGATTCGCTGGAGGCAACTTCGCCCTCCTCGAAGTGACGAAGTGGGACCGCGCCCTTCCAGTCTTCCGTGTCGGGCACATGCGATTGATAGAGAAACTCGACTCAATGGCCCCGGCAGGTCTCCACTTTCTCGGCAACTGGCGAGGCGGCGTATCCATCCCCGACCGCATCGTTGCGGCCCAACGCCTCGCAATCAAACTGCAGGGACCCTCGCAGGCATGAGTGATTCAAATCGCAAACGGATCGACGTCCTCTGCCTCACTTACGGCGAACCGCCGGAGCAGGAATGGTATCCGCAATACGCCTACTCGCTCTCCATTCTCCGAAGGCTCACGCTGCGCGTCGCACCGATTCCGCGCTTCATCCTTCCGCTACTCGCCGCGCGACGCGGGCTGATCAGAGTCGCCACGTTCAAGGAGAAAGGCTACCATTCCCCGCTGGAAGCAATCTCTCGACAGCAGGCGGAGGGCATCGCGCGGCAGCTGCGCGCCCTTCGGCCCGACATCGATTGGGTCGTTAAAATGGTCTGCGAGTTTCGCCCTCCCTACGTCTGGGAGTATCTCGAAAAGATGCGCGACGACCCGCCCGACGAACTCATCATGCTGCCGCTCTATATGGCGGAGAGCGATTTCACCTCCGGCGTGAGCCGAACCGATCTGCAAGACTTCCACGATGGCTGCTTCCGCGCGCATCCGCTCCCCAATCCGCGCTACGTCAAGGGCTTCGGTTTCGACGAACAGATCGGGAAAGCCATGGCCGACTATGTGTGGAACTACTGTGTCGAGAACGGCTGGGACGAATCACGCACTCGCGACGCGGCGTTGATCCTCGGCGCACACGGCACACTTCAATATCCGCCGCCAAACATCAACTCCGGCGCAAAGGAGACGCTCTTTCTCTTCGGCCTCATTCGGAAGCATCTGAAGGAAAAATTCAAGACAGTTCGAATCGGATGGCTGAATCACGACCTTGGCGGTAAATGGACGTTCCCCGCCGCCGATGAAAGTGCCGAGGCAGTTTGGAACCAGGGCATCCGCGAAGTCGTCTACTTCCCCTTCGGATTCATGGGAGACAACGCGGAATCGCAGATTGAAGGCCGCGACGCGCTCGCCAATTTCGACTGGAGCGACATGCTCTATCTCCCGTGTCCCAATGAAGACGAGGCTTTCCTGCGCGCGATTTCAGAGAAGGTCATCGCACGACTCGGAGAGCCAAGCGAGCCATGGCACTCCATCAACGACGGCACGGGCTGGCTCATCAATCGCGAGAAGCCACCACTGAGCGGTCGCCCAGGTTTTCTCAAGTTCCCCGGCCCCACCCTTGCAAGGATCGCGACGGGATTCTGGGTTATGGTCGGGGGGCTGTTGCTCCTGCGCGGAGCCTACTTTGCCGTGAACATCCAAAGCGGATGGAGCGCGCTCGCCGCGCTGTGCCTCTCCGTAGCGCTCGGCTTGTTCAAGGGCAAAACCGTCATGCGCAAGATGGCCCTCAAGAACCTGGTTCGCCTGAGGAGAATCCCCCAGCCGAGCCCGATCTGGAAGCTCTTCTCCACCGCCACTTGGATCATCGTCTTCTTTTTCATGGGAGTCGGGATCGCGATATCGCAGGCCGGATTGGCGCCGGAAGTGCGCTCGACGATTCTGCTGGCAGTGGGCCTCGCAATGTTCGTCGGTGTGTACTACTACATCGCGAATCTCAATGAGGCGCGACCAATCACAAAACGCCCGCCGGTCAAGTTTCCGCCAGTGGCGAATCTGAAGGAACGTGATTAAGTAAACACATATTTACAAATAAAAACTACTGATCCTCATTCGGAGCAGACTTCCAGATCGGAACCTGCTTCTTGAGTTCGTCGATGAGGTAGCGTCCCGCTTCAAACGCCTCGGCGCGGTGGCCAGCGGAAACGGCGATGATCACGGAAGGTTCGGCAGTCGGCACGCGCCCGACTCGATGAAGAATCGCGGCGCGGTGAATCGGCCACTTTGCGCGGGCTTGGGAGAGCAACTTCTCGAGATGCTTTTCGGCCATACCGGCGTAGTGCTCGTAGTCAAGGTAGTCGACCTCGCCGTCACCTTCCCTGCGTCGAACGATCCCGGAAAAGGTCACAAGCGCTCCCGCCTCGTCGTCGCTTCCCGGCGCATCTCCGAGGGAGACCTTATGGCCGAGCAGCCGCGCAGCTTCGTCTAGAAAAATCGGGTCAGAAGAGATAAGGATCACGTCGTCCACGTCACAGCACCATCAGCGCAATGATTGGCCAAAGCAGAATGAGTAACAATTCCCGGCGACGCAGTTTCATAGGGAGGGCTCCCGTCCAGACCGGTGATCTTGGGAGCGGCTCGGAAGAAGGTCAAGGGCTTGAAGCTGGTTCGTTTTCGCTATCGCCGCCGCGCACCAATAAGAATGGTCACTCTTCCAAAGGGGCTCTCAATTGCAGGACCTAACATTCATTTCCTCACTTTCCATCAGTTTCGAGGCCATCGGGAAGCTACTGCTCGTCGCCCTCGTCGGGTTCTTGGCAGTGCGAAAGAACTTCCTCAATGAAGCTGCACTCAACGGTCTGGCCCGCCTGATGATCGACGTGGTTGTCCCAGCTGCACTGTGCGCGAACATGGTGAAAGGCTTCAATCGAGAGGTTCTCGTTGAGGGCTCAGCGCTAATCTTGCTGCCGCTGATCTGGATCACTGCATCGATTCCGCTCACACTCATTTACTTCAAACTCTTTCCCGGCGACGGGAACTGGGCGGCAGACCGCGCGACTTCGGTTTTGGCTTCAGTCCAAAACAGCATGTACGTACCTCTTCCCCTCGGGCTCGCCGTCGCACCGCCAGAATTCATCCCACTCGTGATTGTCTTTGTCGGAATGTCCGTGCTTGTCGTGAATCCGCTTCAGTGGACCGTCGGGACGTGGCTGCTGATGGACCAACAGAAAGACAGACGGGATTGGAAGTCATCTCTCAAGATGGCACTCAACGGCCCCGTGCTCGGCGTGATCATCGGGGCAACGCTGTCCTTGGTTCCCGGGCTGTCTGAGGCAGCCCGCGGAGAGGAAGGGAGCCTGCTCGGCCTTCGGATGATCTTCGGCGCGATGGGCTTCATCGGCACTGCCATGGCTCCGATGGCGATGATCCTCACGGGAGCCCTCATCGCAAGATGCGAGCTCAAAACCTCGCTCACGGTCCGACGCGTCTCCGTCGTCATCGTGATGAGGTTTCTGCTCATCCCTCTTGGAATCTTCCTTCTCCTCAAGGGTGGCTATATTCCTGCGACCGGCTTCGTGGCAGTGATGCTCATGATCCAGGCTTGTGCCCCGCCTGCCATGAACCCGGCGATTGTCGCCAAACGTTACGACGGCGAGTGGCAGGTCGTCTCAGCCATCCTTCTCGTGTCGAACGTGGTTGCCCTTCTCGCGATGCCTGTTTGGATGGCTCTCGGATTACGGTTTATGTGAGGGTTCCCGATATCAGGTCACACCTTGACAGCGGTGATGTCCTCGCAGAACATCCATGGGGTTCTCGGGTAGCTCCCACGAGCGATCCGCCGCCCCGCCAAAAGGCCCTTCCAAGGAGTATTCTTCCGCATGCTCGATATGAATGAAATGCTCAAAGTGGTTGTTGAGCGCGACGGTTCTGACTTGCACATTTCCGTCGGAAAGACGCCAGTCATGCGTCTCGGCGGAACGCTCGACGTCATCGATCCGAACGTCCTGACGCCGGACGACACCGAGCGACTAATGCGAGAGATCGCGCCGCCCCGCTACCAGCAAATGCTTCAGGAGCACGGCTCCGCCGACTTCGCCTACTCCTACTCGGACGAAGCGCGATTCCGCGTCGCCTGCCTCCGCTCGCGCGGCAATATCGGTATCGTCATGCGACTGATCCCCTCGCGCCTCCTCCCCTTTGAAGTCCTCGGCCTCCCAAAGGAATCTATCATCAGCATGCTCCACGCTCACCGTGGACTTTGTATCATCACTGGCCCGACCGGTTCAGGAAAGACCACGACGCTGGCGACGATGATGGATTATATCAACGCGAATCGCTACGTCCACGTGATCACCATCGAGGACCCGATCGAATACATTCACCATCATAAGAAGGCGATTGTTACTCACCGCGAAATCCACGTGGATACGCCCTCTTTCTCCTACGCGCTGCGCGGCGCCCTGCGACAGGATCCCGACGTCATTCTCGTGGGCGAAATGCGCGACCTTGAAACAATGGAAGCCGGTCTGCACGCTGCGGAAACAGGCCACCTTGTGTTCGCGACGCTGCATACCATCGACGCTTCATCCACTGTCGACCGTTTCATCGATGCGTTCCCGGCCAACCAGCAGGAACAGATTCGCTCGGTGCTCTCCGTGGCGCTGAAAACGATTATCGCGCAAACGCTCATTCCGCATATCTCCGGCAAGGGCAGACGCGCCGCATACGAAATTCTGCACAACACGCCAGCCGTCGCCAACCTGATCCGCGAGCACAAAACCAACCGCATCTTCTCTGTCATCCAGACGTCCGCCAAGATGGGCATG
>JAUIJJ010000272.1 GCA_030431385.1 bacterium
GGGGACGGGTTGGACGAGTGCCCTGAAGAAGACCTGGGTGATTTTCCACTCGCCGTTTTGTTCCTGCAACTGGAGCTGGCAAATGCCGATCGCTTCCTCCGAAACGGTGAAGAGCATGGCCTCGGAGGAGCGGGAGTTGCCGCTGCCAGAAACGCGGGGAGAGGCGCTTGAAAATTTGTCGATCCAGCCGTCGCGCTCGAGGTCGCTAATCTGCTTTAGCATACGGAAAGTTTGCGCGGCGGCGTCTTTGTTGGTGTATTGCTTGATGGCCTCGGGATCGCGGGCGACCATGGCTTGGTAGTAGAGCGTCGCGAGACCCATGGGCGTTTTGGTTGTGTAGGTCACCTTCATGGGGTTGAGCGAGTCGCCCTTCCAGTAGATGACGCCTGCGATTGCGCCGATGAGCCCGAGGATCAGCACGGGGACGGCGAGTCGCTTGGCGAGGCTGGCGAGACCTACGGCTGCGTTGCCGATGGCACCGCGGTTTTGGAGCTTCTCTTTCTCACGGGCGCCTGTGATGTCTTTCTCGGCGTCGTTTTTGATCCATCGCTCGACACCGAGGGCGGTCATTCTGGGGTCGCCGTAGCTCCCTCCCTTTGGTGCGAAACAGTTGTCGAGGAGGTAACCGAGGGCCGCGTAGGGAATGGCATGTGCGCGAGCGGGTAAGGCAGAGTCGAAGTCTTGCCGAATGATCTCGGCCCAAAGCCACGCCAGGGAAAAGCTGTCTGGGTTGAGCTGTCGGATGTCGCCCTCGCCGAGGGTGAGCTCAGGCGGGGCGTACTTTCCATTGGCGAGTTGCTCGAAAACGGCAGAGGTCCCCGGGCCGATCGGAAGCAGCTTCCATGCGTTTTCGTTGTCGGCGGGGTTTTTGAAAATCGAGTCGGGGGAAATGCCCACCGGGGAGACGTCGTAGGTGGTGGCTTCGTGAAGCCCGAGGGCTGTGTGTTTTCCCCACCGGGCCTGCTCGAGGGGGGTGACTCCCTTTTTCTGGGAGGCGGTGTATTCGCGTAGGGTCATGTCGCCGGGGTCTTCGCAAATCACATAGGGCATGGCGCCCTCGTGAATCTGGAGAATGCGAAGGAGGTGGGGGCAGGTGGAGCCTGCGAGATCTTTCCAGCGCTTGAGAAACGCGTTGGCCTCACCGAAAAGCTCGTCGCCTTGGGGGGTGGTCCAGGCGACCATGAGGACGCTTTGGCCGCGCAGGTCGGCGCGCCAGATCTCACCCCAAGTTTCCTCTCGGATCAGCTCTCTGGGCACGAGCTGCTGATCAGGTACCGCCTGTCCTGATGCAAAAAAAGCCATCTTCGCAGTAGTTCCTCCCACGTTGTTCCGCCTCCGGGTGGAGAGTGCTGATGACTCAATCCACGACGGACACGCTCTTCGCTCCACATGGTGAGATGCACCTGGAAAGGCGGAAGGCCAAGGGAAACCCACACTTTTGGGGAATTTGGGTTTCTCCATGCCCCCTGGTCACAGATACCGCTCAAGGTCACAGGACGACGAATTGACCTTCCATTCCGACTTGCCTTCACCGGCCAACCCGTGTGAGAAGCCATTGGGTTGAGCAGGGAGTATTGCAGGGTATGATAGACAGGTTTCGTATCATGGTTGTGGACGACGACCCGGATGTCCGGTATGTCGTCTCGTCGTTGCTGGGTACTCAGTTCGAGACTGTGGAGGCACAGAACGGGCTGGATGCGCTGGAGAAGTTCGATCGCAGCGAGCCGGACTTGCTGTTGATGGATATCAGCATGCCGATCATGAACGGCATCGCGTGTTGCCAAGCGATTAAGCGCCACCCCGATTTTTCAAGTCTTCCAGTGATGTTTCTCAGCGCGGTGTCGGACCCGAAGGTTCGCGAGCAGGCGCTGGTGGTTGGCGGTGTCGATTACATCGAGAAGCCGTTTGAGACATCTGCATTGATCGCGACGATTCAGGGGTATCTGGAAAAGAACAACGTGCAGCCGGCGGAGAAGAGCATGTCGGTGGCACAGCTCAGAGAAGTGGATCAATCGCCGCTGCAATCTGCGGAAGACATCAACAAGGCGATTTTCGCGGAAGATGGGCTGAAGGCCTCGCCGGAGCAGCAGAAGGAGTTTGATTCCGGGCTGACGGGCGGGACGCGCAAGAAGCGGGTCTTCGGCAAAAAGAAGGAAGAGACTCAGGCACCAGCGGTGCCGATTGAGGACTCGCAGCCTGTAGTCGCGAAGCGGGATGAGCGGGTTGATCTGCCGACGCCTCCCTTGCCGGACTACAAAGCGGTGTTGAAGCAGCGCCAGCTGGACGAACAGGCTCGCAAGGAACGGGAAGAGGAAGAGGTTGGGCCGAAGCCGCTACGGCCATCCGCCGCGACTCCGATTCCTGTGCCGAAGGTGGAGCGGAGCGTCTCGCGGGATACGGTAGAGACGCCGAAGCCGGAGAAGAAGTCGCTGAGACCAGCTGCTGCGTCGGGGCCTCCCCCGCCGAGCCTGAGCGATGCGCGCGAGGTGCTGGCGCAGCGCCGTGTTTCCGCGCTGCGGAAGGCGGGAGTGAGCCGGCCGCAAAGTCTCAAGCCGCGAGCGCTCGTCATCGTCAGCGATCCCAAGCACCTTGAGATTTGGAACAATGGGCTGAAGGGTGTGGCGGAGTTTCTCCCATTGGAGGACCCGGTGGAAGCGGTGGAGCTGATTGCCAGGTTCCAGCCAGACATCATTGTTTTGGGGATCTTCGAGCGACAGTATTCGGGGCTCCAATTGGCGGCGATGCTCCGCGAGAATCCGAGGCTTTCGCACATTCAGCTGCTCTTCGTTCAGTCACAAAGCAACACGGCGGAGCACATCTCTACGGCGCAGCGCATGACGTCGAACGCGCTGCTGCGCGCGCCGCTCACAGACGTGCGTTGTCGCCACGCGGTGGATGCTGTGATCAGCCAACAGGGTTTCATTGTTCGGGAGAAGAAACTTCCCTACGGCGTGTATGTGAAAGAAGTCATTCAGGCGGCGGCTCACGACCGCGCGATTTCCAATAAAGAGCGCGAAAAGCAAGCGTACGAAGACAAGAATCTATCGCTGAAAAAGTTTATGGCGAAAGAGCTCAAGGACTACAAAGACATCCCCGCCGTGCGGCAACACGTCGACATCCATAATCAGGAACTGAAGATTAAGTAGCGTGCGCCCGGCTCTTTCTTAGTTCACCCTCAACACAATCTTACCTGAGTTTTTGTTTTCTTCCATGAGTTGGTGGGCTTGGGGGACTTTTTGCCAGTCGATGGTTGTGTCGATGATTGGGCGTAGTTTGCCCGTGTCGAAGTGGGGAAGCATGTGCTTTTGGAACTGTTGGGTGAGGGAGATTTTCTCCTCGATGGGGCGGGCTCGGAGGACTGTTCCTGTGACGGTCAGCCGTTTGCGGAGGATCGTCGAGAGGTCGGCTTCGACCTTCACTCCGCCGACCATGCCAACGATGATCATGCGGCCCTTACGGGCGAGGGCCTTCATGTTTCCTTGCCAGACGGATGCGCCGACGAGGTCGAGGATAGCGTCGACGCCTTGCTTGTTTGTCAGGGAGTGGATGGCGTCCGTGAAATTGGTGGTGGAGGTGTCGATCGGGTGGTCGAGCGCTAGCTCGTCGAGCAGGGCGAGCTTGGAGGTGGTTCGGGTGGTGCCGAAGGTTGTGATGCCTGCGAGTTTGGCCATCTGGATCGCGGCGGTGCCGACTCCGCTGGCGGCTGCGTGGATGAGCAGTCGCTCGCCTGCCTTGAGTTCCAACTGAGAAAAGAGGGCGTCGTAGGCGGTGAGGAACACTTCGGGGATCGCGGCGGCTTGCTCGAAGTAAAGCGTTTCGGGAATCGGCATGGCGAGGCGTTCGTGGGTGATGATCTGCTCGGCGTAGCCGCCGCCAGCGAGCAACCCCATGACGCGGTCGCCGGGTTTCCACATGGTGACTGCGCTGCCGATGGCCGCGACCTCGCCGGCGAATTCGAGCCCGGGAATGTCGGCGGCGACTCCGGGTGGCGCTGGGTAAAGACCTCGCCGCTGGAGGAGGTCGGCGCGGTTGAGGGCCGTCGCTCGCACGCGGACCTGAATCTGATTCCCGACAGGCTCGGGGGATTTTACTTCACGAAGTTGAAGCACTTCCGGCGCGCCGGGTGCGGTGATGACGATTGCTTGCATGGATGATACCCCCATGGGGGGACGCTGGCGATGAGCGGCGACGCGGGCAAGTGTAGCCCTCGGGAAGCTCCTAAAAGACTACCCATTCGTCTAAGGTTGCAAAAACGCCCGGTTTGATAAACAGGATAGCGAGTTCATCTTCGAGGAACGGTTGGTTGAAGCTGTACTGCACTGTTTCGCCGGCGCCGGTGCCTCCCGTGATTCCGACGGTCGAGGATGCCCCGAGATTCTGCACGGCTCCTGTTGTAAATGTCACGTCCTGATACTGAAGAATGAAGTCGTCGTCTTCTTCCATAAACACGACTTGGTACGAGACGGTTCCTGGCGCGGAAAAGTGAGAGACTTCGTTCCATTGGACAACGAAGCGACGGTTAGGAGCGGAGCCGAAGGTATCTGTGTAGACGTCGCCGAGGTCGTCCATATCGTCCCAAAAGGGTGAGATCGTTGGCGCACTAAGTGACGAGAGATGGGTATTGCTGAATGAGATCGGGTCTCCGGTGAAGTTCAGCGCGCCGTTGTTGCCGACGAAGAGCGAGGTATAGCGCTGATCGTAGAACCTGATCGGAAATGGCGTTGCCACTTCGATGACCGAGTCGCCGTCCGAACCAATTGGAGTTCCCGACGTCGCGTCGAACCAGCCATAGGTCGGGCCGCCGGCGGAGTAACTATCGAAGCAATGATAGCCCAGCGAATCGGTGCCGCTGGTGATGGGCGGCGCGATGAGCTGGACTGAGGCGGTGCGGAGTTGTTGGGTAGCCGATTGGTCGTCGATCGTCGCGATCACATCAATAGTGACGAGCGATGGGGTGGTGTATTCCAACTCAAATGAAACAGTTTCTGAAGTTGCGGTGGGTAGCGATACAGGGCCCCATTCGATTTGCTGCCGATCTGAGTTGAATGTGGGGGTGGGTGCGGTGGAAGCTGATGCGGAGGTTGGAACATAGGAGGTGCCTGAAGGTACAGGGATGGTTAGCATAGTCTCGCTGGTCGCGCCGGAACCGCTGTTTACGATCGTCACGAGATACTGGTTAGTTTTCGAGTTCCGAGAGACTTGGTCAGCGACGGTGAAACTCGAGTTAGCGAGGTCCGGGGTTGGCGCGGACGCGACATCTATGAGAATCGCCATTCCCGATTCCAACACTGACTGGTTGAAGCCGTATTGACTCGTTTCACCGGGGAGTGAGCCGCTGATGCCGATCGTCGCGCTCTTCCCGAAGTCGAAGGTGGAGTCGCCGAACTCGACGTCGAGGTATTGAAACAGGATGCGAGGCGAGTCTTCATGAAAGATGGCCTGAAAAGAGACATCGCCGGTGGCAGGGTGGTGAGGTCGGTCTACCCACGAGACGATGAACTTTCTGCCGGGAGTGGTGCCCGTGGTGAGGGTGTAGACGTCGCCTGATTCGTCGTCGATGTCGTCCCAGAAAGGCGCGACGAGGTATTCTCCTGAGGATGCCAGGTTTCCGTTTGCCGCGCCGGGACTGAGCGCCGCGGGGCCGAGTGTAACTATGCCGTTGTCCGATATGGTGAGC
>JAUIJJ010000273.1 GCA_030431385.1 bacterium
CGTTACCACTTTCGGGATGCTGGCCCAGACCAAGAGTTTACGAACGCATTAAACGGATTCACGAACATGACACCCTACGACCCAACGAATGGAACAGTCTCGGTGGGCGACATTTGGCGGTTCGGTCCCTAACGTCTTGGTTAGGTCGCACTCGTCCGACTTAAACCCAATTTGACTTTGAACGTCGCAACCTAACACTCAACACGCCAAGGCTCATCTAGCGCGTCACCCTCGCCCTATTGTCAAAGGAGATCCAAGCATGATGAAAAAGAATTTCAACAGACGCTTCTTGGCGATTGCTGCGGCGGGTATGATCCCCCTCTGCGGCGTCGCCATGGCGGACTTTGTCGTTCCCGGATCAGCTGAGAACGGCACTATCGACGGAACTGCAGGTGCACCCAACGCGACCGACACCGACTATCAAACGTATATGGAGATTCTTGCGAGTGGAAACATCGGAGAGCGAGTGAGCTTCGTCGTTGATCTGGAAGGTGCTGAGAACGTCCACTCAGTCGGCATCTACGGAAACTACCTGTATGAATCTACGATCCAGATGCTTAGCGACGACATCATCGTGGAAGCGGGCGATACCGCGACCGGTCCATGGACTCAAATCGGGACGATTAACGTCGGCAACACTCGCCCGACGGACCCTGACCCGACAATCGGCGGGGAGAACCCCTTTACCGGAGGCAACGGTCGCATTGTTCCGTGCGATGGTACAGCAGCTTCTTTCCTGCGCATCTCCGGCGATCAGGCGTATGATAACCATATCCGTGTTTTCGACCTTCAGGTGAATCCTCGCCTGATCATTCACCGCATGGATCCAGTTTACCAGGGTGTTGCCTACGCACCGTTTGATCCCGGTGGTGGCCCGAGCAACACCCGTGCAGCTCCCGACCTGACAGATGGCCTATTTTCTACCCGGTCCTTCATCGGTTCACCGACGACCTTTGTTTTTGACGTCGGGCACGCGACCACGCTGCGCAATGTGCTCCTTCACATGTCCGAAAACGACGTACCGAACCTCATGAGAACGGGAACGGTTAAGACCTCCAGCACTGATAGTCCAGACAACATGGACGTTACAGAGGTCAGCTTCGATACAGGCGGCTCAAAGTCAGTTTCAGTTGTGGAGCTCGCCTCGACGCCGAATAAGCGGTTCTTTCAACTTGAAACCGGAATGAACCAAAACGGCGATACACCGGATGGGTCGACGGCAACGATTCGACTCTCCGAAGTCGACTATCGATCGGTCGACGAACGGCCAGTGAACACAGCGACAGTAACAGCTTTCGCGGGTGGCACTGAAGATCCGTTCACTGAGGGGGACGTCGCCACACAGATGTTCGACTTCGATTACAATGAACGTGCCGCCTTTAGTCAAACCGGCGCATCGCTCGAACTTACCATCGATCTGGGTGGTTCCACGGAAGTCAGCTCGATCGCAATGTATGGCGATTGGTCTTACAGAGAGTTTATCAGCATGCCCAGCGGCTTGATCACTGTCGAAGCCGCCAACTCCGATTCCGGCCCTTGGACCGAGATCGGTAGCCTGGATGTCGGGAGCACACGGCCAACGGACCCTGATCCTTCCATCGGGGGTGAAAACCCCTTTACGGGCGGCAATGGTCGCCGCATTGCATGCACACCCACAGAAGCAACTCACCTTCGAGTCACGGGTGGATGGGACTTCGACGATCCGATTCTCATTTATGAGGGCGTCGTAAACCCAAGTGTCGTTTTGCATCGCGTCGATCCCATTGATCAGGCTCAATCGCTCTGGGACGTAGGCGGCGGCCCGCTGAACGGCCGTGTGGGACCGGAAGCCGTAGATGGAAACATGAATACTCGCATCAATCCGAAAACACTCTACACCTTCACGCTGGACGCAGCGCCTGAACCGATCATGATGAAGGAAATCCGGTTCTTCCCGATGGACGCGGACACATTTGCGCTTCCGAAGACCGGCATCGTTCGCACGTCATCGACGGACTCGCCGACTAACATGGACACTGTTGAAGAGAGTTTCGACGTGTCGATAACCGGGGGCATGGTTACAGTACCGCTCAGCTCGCAACCGACAAAACGGTATGTACAGGTCGAGTTCCTTTCGGCTCAATCCACCACTGTTCCTCGAATTGGTGAAATAGAAATCGTTCCCGTTCCGTCGCTGGTTATCAACTCCAGCGTAACCGACTGGTCCGTCTTCGAGTAACGAGTACGCGCGATCACGGGAGGAGTCGTCTCAGCGGCTCCTCCCGTCTCTTTTGAGACCTGTACCCCAATCACACAATGATACTGAAGGAGGAGACCCCTGGAAACCACTGGATATTTACTGTCTCCGTTGGACTGGATTTCTGTCGTCGTCTATATAGGTGCTCTCGTGGTTATGGGGTACTACTTTTCACGTCGGGAGAAGAGTGCGGACGAGTATTTTGTCGCGAGGCGTAGCATCCCTGGATGGGCCGTTGGCATTTCTATTTTCGCGACGCTCCTTTCCAGCTTCACCTTCATCGCGTTTCCCGGATGGGCCTATGATCGATCATGGGAGATTCTCATGCGCGAGTTCATGGCGCCGTTTTGCATATTTATCGCAGCTATCCTGATCATCCCTATCTACCGCCACGCGATCAAGATGAGCGCATACGAGTACCTGGAGCGGCGGTTCGGCTACGCTGCCCGACTCTACGGCAACTTGGGGTTTATGTTTGGCCACTTCTTCAAGATCTCAGTCGTCATGTTCACCATGTCGGTTGCGTTGAACAGTATCACAGGATGGGATGTAACACTCATTATGATCATCCTCGGCGTCATTACCGTCGCCTACACTTCTGTGGGAGGAATTCGAGGGGTCATTTGGACAGACGTGATCCAAGGCGTTCTGATGTTGGGTACCGGCATCATGACAGTCGCCTACTTGATCTTCATCGCATCTCCAACCCCAGGAGCCGCATTCACCGAAGCGGCGGCACAAGGAAAGTTTCGGCTGATTAATCCGGAGTTCTCAATGACCAAGGAGACCGTTTGGGTCTTTATGTTCTTCGGTATCTTCCAGTTCATGACGAAGTACGGAACCGACCAGACCGTCGTGCAGCGCTACCTCCTCTCACCGTCGCGGCGCGACACCGTCCGTGGAATGGTTGTCAGCATCGTGTGTTGCATGATTGCATGGATCACGTTCTCCCTGATCGGGTCGCTGCTGTACGGATTCTACGAAATTTATCCTGATCGGCTTGCCGAAGGTATCTCCGGCGACAAAGTGTTCCCGTACTTCATTGCCAGAGAACTCCCGGTTGGGCTGACCGGTCTCGTCCTCGCGGGTCTCTTTGCGGCCACGATGTCCACGCTGTCTTCCGACTTGAACAGTGTGGGTGCGTGTGTCATCAGCGATTACTACGAGCGATTTGCGAAGAATCCATCTGATCGCCACCGTTACTATCTGTCGTTAGGTACAGTGCTTTTCGCCGGCGTTCTGTCGGTAATTGTGGCTGTGTTGCTGGCAAATTTTAAGGGTAACATTATGGAGCTCTCCATGGCAGGCGCCGCGATTCTGGGGACGCTTCTGGCGGGCGGCACTTTTGCGGCTTTCGGGCTCGGTTTCTTCTGCCCTCGCGCCAACAAGAGAGGACTATATACCGCTATCATTGCCAGCATCATTCTCGGTTCATGGTGCCTGTGGACGGGGAGTGAAGGTGATCAACTACCGGAATCGATTTCGTTCCTCGAATACCGTTGGCACAAGTGGTGGCTCTTTGGCTTTAGCAACATTTTCGTCTTCATCGTGGGGTACTTCGTAAGTATCGCAACCTCCAAGGGCGAGAAGGCCGATGAGATGCTGACTGTCTATGCGTACTGGAATCTTGCTGAAGACGACGGACAGGAACTGGCAAGAGGCAGTTCGGAGTCACATGGAGCCGGCCCAGATGGCGAAAAGGCATAATCAATTGGTACGCGCCCGAGCATTTATATTACTGGCGCTCGCCTCGACGTGCGCCACCCACTCCATTGCTCCTGCCGATGCACGGGTCGGGTCGGATTTGGCTCCCTATGAGCTACCGCTAGACGTTGAATGGGGCGAGGAAGTGACGCATGACGGCGTCTCCATGCGTCGTCTTGTATACACCGGTTCCCTATTCAATGGAATTCCGCAGCGGGTCAAAGCAATCTATGGCGAGCCCGAAGGTGACGGGCCTTTTCCAGCAATTCTTCAGATTCACGGAGGGGGGCAATCCGCCTACCCTCAAAACGTTTCTTGGTTTGTTGAGCACGGCTATGCGTGTCTGTCTTTCGACTGGACGGGCCCTCGAGATGAGCTCACAGCCGACCAAGTGACAGAGTGGTCGCAAGACTTCGGTCTCGTTGGCGCGAACGGTGACTTGGATCCCCGCGAGGCAAAAATCTACCACGCCACCACTGCCGCCCGCCGGGGAATAGATGTGCTAATCGATCAGGAAAAGGTAGACAGTGATCGAATCGGCGTGCAGGGGGTTTCATGGGGGGGATTGATAACGTGGATAGTAAATGGAACTGACCATCGGGTCAAAGCCGCAGTCCCTGTTTTTGGTACTGGAGGAATTCGAGACCAGTGGAATAACATGGGGATAGGTCTACGTCGCCAACCGATCGATTGGATCGATCTTTGGACTGAGAACTTTGATCCCCTCTCCTATGCGGCCACGCAACACGGCGCAGTGTTGCTGGTTAATGCTACCAACGACTTCTTCGGCCCCTTGAACACCGGTGAAAGCCTTCTTGGCTCACTATCCGTCGACCACCGGCGTGCATACTGCCCCAACCGTATGCACAGCCTCGCTCCCGAATCCGTAGTCGCAGGAATGGAATTCTTTGATAGCGTACTGAAACGCGGGAACTCATTCCCTGCAGAACCAGATCTGGAGTTTACGTACGAGGACGGGAAGTTTCACGCGGTGATCACTGTAGACGAAAGCCAACCAGTCGATTCCGTGCGAGTAGACTTTGCGAGAGGCTTCAGCCTCCCTCTACTCCGGTGCTGGCTGCCCGATGATGCGGTACGTGCGAATGGGAAATGGATGGCTGCACTCGATGTGGTAGACGCAACGACACCATTCTATGCCATTCCTCAAGTAAGCTATAAAGAGGGGTATACTGTGAGTGGCGAAGTAAGGGAAACTATCCCGGCAGTTGACTTTCTGGGTCCCGTAGGAACGGTCACGCCATCCTCGACGATTAGTGAATGGGGAGAAGACCCCCGAGCATGGTATGTGCATCGGGGGGTGGACTTCTTCGCCGCAAACTCGCCGTCAAGCAAACTGGTAACTGCCGAAGTTGGTGGACGGGAGGCCATCAAGTATGAAACGGACGAATCATTCACATCGTTTAACATCTGCACGAGGCTTCCGGCAGACCCCGCAGTAGCACCAGGGGGCGACCGATGCATGGAGATTTGGACACACGATGTAAAGTCGCTAAGGGTTCGGACGAACTGGTTCCTTAGAAAACCGAATGCATTGGAATACGAAGCTACGATAACTCCCGGCTCAGGATGGAAGCGCTCTGTTCTTTGCCCGGAGAACTTCGAACGGTTCTTAGAAGAGAGCAATACTGTAGACCGAAGCCTGCCTTCGCCAGAAAACTGGAATGAACTGCACCATATCGCACTCATCGGCGATCGCACAGAA
>JAUIJJ010000274.1 GCA_030431385.1 bacterium
ATCACATTGTTGGACTTACCGCCAATTCACCGTTTCGGCGCACAATCGCTCTTCGAGGGCGTTCTGGCAGCCCGCGATAAGCACCGCACGCTGTCTTAAGGGCGGAGAACTCCTCGAGATTCAGGCACGGTTTTTCCTAAGACATAGGTTCACCGAGTCCGATGAGGGACTTGAATGCCCAGGAGGTCGAGTTGAAATCATGTTTTTTGATCCCGTTTATCTCTTGCTCATGGCTCCGTTCATGCTGTTTGCGGCGTGGGCTCAACGCGCCGTCAAAGGGCGCTTTGCAAAGTACCGACAAGTTCCCGCCCGCAGCGGAATCAGCGGTGCCGAAGCCGCCGCTCGGATGTTGCGCGATGGGGGCATCACCAATGTCAAGATCGAGCAATCGCAGGGCTTCTTGTCTGATCACTACGATCCGAAATCGTTGACCGTTCGGCTCAGTCCTGACGTTTACAACGGACGCCACTTGTCCGCCCTTGGCGTGGCATGCCACGAGGTCGGCCACGCCTACCAACACGCCAAAAACTATGCGCCGCTCAAGATGCGCAATGCGCTCGTGCCACTGAGCTTCGGATCAAACATCGGTCTCATCTTGTTCATGATCGGCCTGGCGTTCAGCATGATGGAATTGGCAGTCATCGGCCTGCTGGCCTTTGCCGTGATCGTTGTTTTCCAGCTCATCAACCTCCCCGTCGAGTTCAACGCGTCTACGCGTGCGAAGGAATACCTGTCGACTTCCGGGATATTGACATCGAACCAGGAAGCACAAGGCGTCGCGCAAGTGCTTAATGCCGCTGCACTGACCTACGTCGCGGCGACTGCCCAAGCGCTTGTTCAGCTCCTATACTTCGCGAGCCTGCTGCTTCGGGGCAGGGATTAGTACGGCGCAACACTCGATCATTGATTAAAAGTACAAAGGCTCCCGGGATCAATCCCGGGAGCCTTTGTACAGCGAGGTATGACTACTTATTCGACGGTGACTTCTGTGGGGGTGCTGGGTTTGGAAGCGCCCTTCCGATTGTGGCCGACCACATGAAACTCCCATTTGCCTTTGGGGTGGTCTTTGATCTGGGCGTCGGTTTCGTAGCTCGTGAGGATTAGACTCCACTCACCGCCGTCTGCCGATTTCCTCCAAACTTCATAGTGACCGGTCAGGCCGCCACTGGCCTTCGACGGTGCTTTCCAGTCGAGCACGACTCGCCCGTCTTCAGTGCATTGCGAGGTGAGCCGACGTGGGGAGCCGGGCGGGAGCGCATGGGACGAGGAGTCGGCTGTCGTGTCGCCGCCCCAGCCGAGAAGCCGGAGTTGGCGGTACCCAGCCTGGTTCTGTGCTTCTTTCAATGTCCCTTTCATTTTGGTGATCATCTTCTTAAGGCGATCATCCTTAATGAGGGTGGCTTCCTGATAGCTGTCCCAGCACTTCTGCTGGGTGGCCTTTCTCTTTTCGTAATCTTGGCGTATCTTCTCAAGGCCACCAAGATCCGCTTCGCTGAAGACCTCTTTGTGCTTGTTTAGACCATCAATGATGTCATCGGCGAAGGCGACAATTTCTGCTTCTCTCCGAGGGAACCTGGGCATGGCTAGCCTCCAAACGTTTGTGAAGCGAAGGATTTTTTGGTTCAGTCGTGTAGGTCAACGGCCATTTTGCTATTTTTCTGCGCATGGCGGGAGTTTGGATCGCTCCCGACGGTCCAACAGCGCTTTCAGCCCTTCCATACTCTTGTCTCGCTGGAGGTGATCGCGGCGTTTCATAATGAAACAATGGCGTAGGACTGGAAGATTCCCGTACAGATCGACCGAGCACCCTGCGGGGTATCATCCCCAGTCGCTACTCCGCGTGGGGAAACAGGCAGGCGTTTGAGGGAGTGATCTTCTACTTGATAAGGGTGACGATGCCGGACCCAGACTTGACCGAACCAATCTCGGTGGCCGACCAATCGTGGGGGAGGGTGTCAATGATTCGGGGGGCGTCCCCCGGCGCGCAGACTAAACACAATCCGATGCCCATGTTAAAGGTCCGGAACATTTCCTCATCCGTTGCCGAGGTGCGGTTCTGAAGCTCAGTGAAAACCGCCGGAGGAGTCCAGCGAGCGCGGTCGATGTGTGCATCCAATCCACCCGGCAGCACCCGCGACAGATTGCCCGGAATCCCGCCCCCGGTTATGTGGGCGATTCCTCGGATGGGGACGTGAGCCAGCATCTCCATGACAGGCTTGACGTAGAGGCGCGTCGGAGTGAGGAGGCGGCGTGCGACCTCCGCGTCGCTTTCGAATTCGGGGAACGCTTTGCGAACAAGACTGAATCCGTTCGAGTGAACTCCAGTCGAGGCGAGTCCGATGATGCAGTCGCCTTCCTGAATGCTGGAACCATTGATGGCGCGTTTCCGGTCGACCAATCCGATGGCGAATCCGGCAATGTCGAATCGGCCCTTGGCGAGAAGGCCCGGCAGTTCCGCCGTTTCGCCTCCCACTAGCGAGCAGCCGGATTCTTCACAACCGGCGATGATTCCCTTCAGGATTTCGTCTGCCTGCTGGCGGTCGAATTTTTCGACCGCGAGATAATCGAGAAAGAGGAGCGGCCTCGCGCCCATGCACAGCAGGTCGTTCACGACCATGGCAACGCAGTCGACCCCAATAGTCGAGAGATCCCCGGCAGCTTGGGCGACCATGAGCTTCGTGCCGACACCGTCGGTCGACGAGACGATACAGGGGTCGGTCATCCCGGCAAGCGCGTCGCCGATGGCAAAGAGCCCGGCGAATCCGCCGATCGCTGGCGCCTTCTTCTGAAGGTCTTCAAGCCAACCGTCGCAGGCGTCGATGTCTACTCCGGCTTCGCGGTAGCTGGAAGGGTTCACTGTGAGCCTCCGGAAGTAGTCCTCGTGCTGTCCTCCAGCGATTCCTTCGAGAGCTCGCGCGGCTTTTCGGTTGGATAGTCACCCGTGAAGCACGCCATGCACCATCCGTCCCGCCTGCCGATGGCCTTCGCCAGGCCCTCTCCGGAGAGGAACCCGATGGTATCGCAGCCGATGATTTTCCCGATTTCCTGGATGGAGTGGCGCGCAGCGAGGAGCTGTTCCTCTTTCGGTGTATCGATCCCATAGTAGCAGGGATTTCGCCACGGCGGCGAGGAGATACGGAAGTGGATCTCGCGTGCGCCGCAGTCGCGGATCATGCGCACGATACGCTTGCACGTCGTTCCCCTCACGATGGAATCGTCGACGATGACGACGCGCTTTCCCTCAATTGCCGAGCGCACGGGATTGTACTTCAAGCGAGCGCGCAGGTCGCGAATTTCCTGATGAGGTTCGATGAACGTGCGACCGATATAGTGGTTCCTGATGAGCCCCGTTTCGAAGGGAATTCCGGCGGCGCGGGCGTAGCCGAGGGCGGCAACGATTGAACTGTCGGGGACCCCGATAACCACATCGGCCTCGGCAGGATGTTCCTCCCACAACTGCGCGCCTAGGCGCTCGCGCACATCGTGGACGCCGTGTCCGTCGATCACTGTATCGGGCCGGGAAAAGTAGACCAGCTCGAAGATACATTGGGCATGGGGCTTTTTCTCGAGGATCGAAAGCGATTCCGGCTCGCCACCGGGGCGGATGCGAACGGTCTCTCCGGGTTCGATGTCACGGACCATTTTGGCGTCCATGATATCGAAAGCGATGGATTCGCTGGCGACTACCCAAGCGCCGTTGGCGAGCTGGCCGAGCGCCAAGGGGCGGAAGCCTCGAGGATCGCGAACAGCGTAGAGCGTATCTCCGTGGAGCACGACCAGCGAGTACGCGCCTTCCACCCGATTCAGCGCGTGACCGAGGCATGCCTCGAATTCCTGCGCAGTGGATCGAGTCAGGAGGTGGAGTATGACCTCAGAATCAATAGTAGTCTGGAAGATCGCGCCGAGGTCCTTAAGTACACTCCTAATCTCGCGGGCGTTTGACAGGTTTCCATTGTGAGCAAGAGCGACCGGGCCGTAGCGGAGCGATGATGCAAGCGGCTGTGTGTTTGACGGAACCGGTTGACCGGTCGTCGAGTATCGGACGTGGCCGATGGCCACGTCTCCGGGGAGGGTAGCGAGCGCATTGTCCGTGATGACGTCGCGAACGAGGCCCATGCCTCTGAAGACGTGGTGCTCGACGCCGTTGCCGTTTCCCGATGCGGAGGCGATGCCGGCAGTTTCCTGTCCGCGATGCTGGAGCGAGTAGAGACCCAAGCCGACTAGCTCCGCTGCCGCCGGCGTTCCCGAAACCGCGCACACTCCACACTCGTCGCGGGGCAACGGTGCGACGAGCGGCTCGTGCTGATCATCCATCAAGTCCCGATACATCAATACGGCCTTCTGGTCCATGACTCGTGAAGCTGCTCGACGGAGATCACGCCGAAATCGCCAAGTTGAAGCGGTCCCTCTTGAACCTCTCCCGCGAGAAACAACGGGATACCTGCGTCGCGCCAGATCTGCTCAAAGTGCTGCTGATTCGCCGCGGAGACACTGACCACGGTTTGCGCGGGGAGCTCTCCGAAGAGTTGCGTCGCGAGGTCGTCCGCCGGAGGAAGAGCGACCTTTGCACCGAGCCGACCGGGAGACAAGATACAGCACTCAGCGAGGGCCACGGCGAGGCCGCCTTCCGATACGTCGTGGGCGCTGGCAATCAGGCCGGCGCGAATCGATTGAAGGAGTCGCTGTTGAATTGCTGCTTCCTGCTCGATGTCCCAGTCTGGAAGTGACCCGCGCAGTCGGGATTCAAGGCAATCAGCAGAACCAATCACCTTCATATATTCCGATCCAGCGACCGTGGAGGCGAACTCACCGAGTAGGTAGATCAAATCGCCAGACGCTCGGAAACCGCTCGGCGTGATGTGCGCCTGATCTTCGATCAGACCTACCATTCCAATCATCGGCGTCGGAGGAATCGCCGCGCCTTCCGTCTCGTTGTAGAGCGATACATTTCCGCCTGTGACAGGAATTGAGAGCGCATTGCAGGCCTCGGTCATTCCTTCGATGCATTGCCGGAACGTATGAAACACCTTCGGTTTTTCTGGTGATCCAAAGTTGAGGCAGTTCGTTAGCCCAGCCGGTTCTGCGCCGGTGCAGACAAGATTTCGCGCTGCCTCGCAAACCGCGATTTGCCCGCCCACGAACGGATCGCGCGCAGTGTAGCGTGAGTTGCAGTCAGAGGTTAGCGCGACAAACTTGTCGGCGCGTTTGTCGCCGCCGCGAACTCTCAGAACGGCCGCGTCGCCTACTCCAGGAACAACGACGGTGTTCGTTTGAACCTGATAGTCATAGCGGCCAAAAGCCCAGCGCTTCGAGGCGACCGTCGGCGAAGATAGCACCTTCTTGATAGTCTCGACGACGTCGTCATTCTTCAGCACCGGCAGCTCGCCGAGCGCGCCGGGGGAGTCTGGTTCCTCGGCAGGCGGATGGTACACCGGCGCTTCTTCAGTGAGCGGCATCACTGGTACATCGGCGGCGAGTTCTCCGTTATGTCTCACGACGAGGCGACCTGTATCCGTAACCTGTCCGATGACGACTCCGTCGCATTCCCAGCGTCGGCAAACTTCAAGAGCGGCATCTACTTTTTTAGGCACGCAGACCGCGAGCATTCGTTCCTGACTTTCGGAGAGCATGATCTCCCAAGCGTTCATGTCCGC
>JAUIJJ010000275.1 GCA_030431385.1 bacterium
CCTGTTGCCGGCGCCACGCGGACCACACGGGATCGTCGGGGGAGGGGTTGCCTTCGCCGCCAACTTCGCGCCGAAAGGCAGCAACCGCGCTCGGGCTGTATCCCCAGCGAATTCCCGGGTAGCGGATATCGCGAATCAAAAAGCCCGCAGGGCGTATCCGCGAGTCGGCCTCAACGAGCATCGAGGACAGGTACTCGCGAGCCTCGGGGCTGCCCGGATCGAGCGGGATCATGTTGTCTGAAGCGACCTGCTCACCATCGATGGTGCGGTTGACGATGAACGGATATCGGCCGGCGGGGGTGGACTCGGGCGGACGGGTGCCAAGCGTGGCGTTGTAGGCGGAGAGTGCGCTGAACACGCCAAAGACCTCGCCCTTCCCCTTAATGAGCGCCTGAACCTCGGCGATGGGGTTCGGCCACGCGCTGCTGATCATCGGGAGCGCGTTTTCGACGCGGCTTTGAAACGCCACGCCTGAAACGGTGCGCACTTCAGGATAGAGTCGTGTGAGCTCCGCGCCGATAAAGTCTTCAGCAAGTTCCTGAGCCTGACGGATCGTCTGGTAGCCGTCTGAAGTGGCGAGCACGTACAAACCGCGAGGCTCGTTGCCTCTGAAATTGACTGTGGAGCCGGCAGCGGCGGCTTCTTCTTCCTCACCGGTGCCGACTGTGAACTCGGGCGCGTCGCCGATGTCGTCGGTTGTCGGCGCGCCAAAGTCCGGGGCTTCTGACGGAGATTGGGAAACCGGATCGCCGGGAGGAGGGTCCGAGGAAATCTGCGCGTCAGCCCTTAAGGCGGGTAGAATCAGGCACGCGGAAAGAAAAATGCAGCCGAGATGGCCGCGGAGTTTGGTCATATCAATCATGATCTTCTTTGGTCGACAGGTGAATGGGGCAATGTCGCGTTGGTGCCAAGTCAGGCAAGCACGCTCCAAGGCGGGGACTCAAGCACCACCTTCAACACGCCATGCCCCCGAATCAATCCCCAAAGCTGCCGCAAGTAGGCTCACGGGGGACAATGCGAATTTGAGGGAGGCGCGGAGGAGGGGCGACGAGTTCCGCTCAACTCAGCGGGTCTTGCTCGGTGCAACAGGCGAACCCTCCCCGGCGCACTTGCTGGGGAACGTCACACGCCTGCGAGCCGCTGGCGATCCCAGTGCTGCTGCCCTTGCGACGGTCATCGATTGAGAAGATCGTCTTCCGACACTTGCATGATAGGAAAGAGCTTCGCCTTCTCATGCAGACCTTCTCCTTGCGAAAGTGCGAGGCTGGATTGACTCCCACCCGATGACGCTCTCCTTCATCGAAACCCATTTCCCTGAAGCGGAGCTTTCGGCTGAGTGCTGCAAGGAGCGGCGGTCGAATCATGGCCAGCGTTTAACGGGGCTTGGGAAGTGGTGGGGGAGGAAGCCGCTGGCGCTTTCGCGGGCGCTGCTGCTGGGGATGTTGATGCCCTCGTCGGGCGATCCACTTCGCGACCGAGAGGTGTTCCTCCAGCTCATGTCGATGGACGAATCGGCGCTGCTGGCGCGGCGGAGGGGAATCCCGCTAAAGGTGGCGGCTCGATTCCTCTCTGAATCGGAAGGCGATGAGTATCTCGCATCGGGCGACACCGATTCCCCTAGGCTGCGCAACCCGACTGATCGCGAGCGAGTAGAACTGCTGGCTTTCGCGCGGATGGACTTTGAGACGAAGCTGCGCCATTGCGCGCGACTCGAGGAAATGGAAGGCCCCACGGCCAGCAGCTGGCACCACATCAACGCTCACTTGGGAACGAGCGCGACGGACCTCGCCGAGTTCATCGAGGAAATTTCGCGTAGACGATTTGGGCGTCGCGTGCGTGTCGGGGACGGGTTTTGCGGCGGGGGTGGGCTTGTTTTTGAGGCGGCGCGCCACGGCGCCGACGTCGTCGCCTCGGACGCGAATCCCGTCGCGGCGTTGCTGACATGGGGAGCGCTCAATGTGCTAGGCGGCGGGAGAGAAGTGTGTAGCGCCATCGGGGAAGCGCAGTCGCAGATTCTCGCGAAGGTCCGCGCCAAAATCGACGGGCTGGGAGCGGAGCTCGATCGTGATGGTCGCCGCGGCGGTGTGTACTTTTATTGTAGCGAGGTGCGCTGCACCGGCTGCGGCTGGATGGTCCCTCTCACTACGTCCTGGGTGCTGGGCGAGCGCACGCGCTCAATCGTCAAACTCGTCCCAGACGAAAGTAATCGATTGTTTACTTTTGAGGTTTTGAACAACGCCCGTGAGGAAGAGGTGCAGTCCGCAAAACGAGGCACGGTTCACAAGACGGCGATGTCATGCCCGCATTGTGGGACTGTTGAATCGCTAACCAATCGCCGGAGGAACGAACCGCCGCAGCTTTGGCGAGGCGATCAGATAACACCGGCCAGCGGTGATCTCTTTCAGGAGCGCCTCTATGCGGTGAAGTGGACGCGCCCCGATGGCACGCGTGTTTATGCGGCGCCGGACGAAGGTGTTCTGCGTCAAGAAGCGCTCGTCACCGAGTATGTGGCGAAGCATCTGAGCGCATGGCAGGCGGAGGGATTCGTGCCGTCGGCTCCGATTCCGAGGGGGAGCGAAACCTCGCGTCTCTCGTCGGAGCACGGATGGAACCAATGGCACCAACTCTACCAGCCTCGCCAACTCTTCAATCACGCGCTGATCGCCGAGGCGGCATTTGGTAGCGACGCGCCCGATACCCCTCAGGCGGTGCGCGCGGGGTTGCTTCTTTGGTTGGGTATGATCGCCAATCGCGATTGTAAGCTCGCGGGGTGGGTGCCTTCCTGGGGAGTCGAGAACACGGATCAGGTGTTTACCAACAACGCGCTCAACACGCGCTTCAATCGGGCGGCGAGAGGGAGCGGCGGATTCGATTCGATGATGAACCTGAAGCCTCCGGGGGAGCGTTTTGCCGCGCTCCACGACGTCCAATGCCGCCGGTGCGAAACGATCGAAGAGTCGGCAGACCTCTGGATCACCGACCCACCGTTTGGCGACGCGGTTGCCTATGGCGAGCTGTCCGGGTTCTTCCACTCCGCCTATGACAAACTGTTACCGAAGCTGTTCCCCGACTGGCCGACGGAGCTGCCCGATTTGGGAGACTCGAGTTTTAGGGAAATGCTCTCGCGGTGTTACGAGCGGCTTGCGCGCCGCATGCCTCCAGACGGAATGCAGGCGATTCTCTTTGCCCATCCGGGACGCGCCATTTGGGCGGATTTGGCGGCAATCATCAGGTCGGCGCGACTGCGGGTGACCGCATGTTGGTGCGTGGCGACGGAGAGTAGTTCCTCGATCCGCAAGGGGCGACGACTGGACGGGACCGTTGTGCTGATCTTGCGGCATGCAGTTGAGTGCGAACCGGTGGGGGAAGGCGAGCTTGCTGCTCGGCTCGGCGGCGAGATCACATCACGCCTGCGTGGCCTCGCCGGAAGCGCTTCTGCCAACTATCGTAAGCTGCTTGAGAGCGACGGGCTTGGCTACGCCTGGCCGCTCGCGCTGAAACTGCTGACGAACGAAGGCTCGGCGGTTTCTGCCGATTGGTTGTTAACTGAGGCTGAGAAAACTGTCAGTGAGTTTCTGCGGAACTTGCCAGTTTCAGAGAATGTCGACCCAGAATAGCGTCACGCAAATGCCGACGCTCATACCCATGATGAACATCGCGAAGAGGCGGAGCGTTTCGCCGGCAAGGATGCTCTCGGTATCGACCGGCTGATAGCTCGGTTTCGACACTTCGCGGGAGGAGTCACGCGTCTGCGTTGTTGGGTGATCGCTCATGCTTCTCCTCCGAGGAATTCCCCACAGCAGCGCCGGCGATCTTGGGAAAGCCGTCGTGCATCCATTGATTGCGATATTGGATGATCTGCGCGGCCACGGAGACGGCGATCTCTTCGGGGGTGATCGAGTGGATGTCCAGACCGGCCGGGCTGTGGACGCGGGCGAGCTGTTCCTCAAGAAACCCGTGTTCCGTGAGGCTTTTCTTCAGGTGCTTCCATTTTCCTCGGCTGCCAATCATGGCAACGTAAGGCGCGGGGGAGCGGAGGATCGAGCGGAGGCAAACCTCGTCGCCGGAGTGTCCGCGCGTCACGACGACGCAGAAGGTCAGCGGCGTGAGCTCGAAGTGTTCGTCGATTTCCTCGTAGGGGCTGGAGATCGTTTCGTCGGCGTTGGGGAATCGTCCGTCGTTCGAAAACTGGGGGCGGTCGTCGATAATGGTGATCTTGAAATCGAGGCCCTCGCAAACGTGGGCGAGCGCCTTGCTGATGTGGCCTCCGCCGCAGATCAGTAGCTTGTAGTCGGGCATGACTGGCTCCACATAGAGTGTAATCTCTCCGCCGCAAAGCATGTCGAGTTCGTCGGCGTTCTTGGCTTTGATGTCGACGTGTAAGAGCTGGGGGCTGAGCGTCTTGATGACCTCTCGCGCCGCGAAGATCACGTCGGCTTCCACGCAACCGCCGCCGATGGTTCCGTAGAGTTCCATGTCGCTGGAGACGAGCATCTTCGTGCCCGGCTTGCGCGGCGTGCTCCCCTTTGTGTCGACAATGGAGGCCACGGCCACCCGCTTGCCTTGGCGCGTCCATTCGACTACTTTTTCGTACAGTCTCAGGTTCATGCTTCCTCCCGAAGCGACACGAGGAAGCCTGATGCGTTGGCTGGGGCGGGTAAACGAACTTCTTCGCTTTGGGGGTTATTGGCTAGAGATCGACGGTTCCCAATCGATCTCCCATTCCGTCACCACGACACGATGGATGTTGAGCGTCGTGGTCTCGGGGACCTGATTGATGAGCTCCAGAAAGTCGATGCTGATGCTGACGAGTTCTTCGCGGTTGGGGTCGTCGGGCGCAAACTGTGGTTGGTAGATAACTGTGTATCTGGTCGCGTCGAGCCTCGCGCCGGAGGGGTTGGGCAACCCGTCGAGCTCATGCTCCAGCGGAAAGTACATGTCCGCGTATTGCTGCTCCCCCGTGAGTTCAAGGCGAAGGCTCGGCATCGTATTGGTCGTGATCGCTTCCGTGCTCAGCCATAAGTCCACCGCGTAGAGATGGTCTTCTTTCGCGAGAAAGGCGTAGGGCCAGTCGATGCGGATGAAATCGGTGTGTGGGTCGAGGGGGTTGTCAGGTTGGAAATTGTCGAGCACGACTTTTCGCAGGGTGTTGGATGCGGAGAGGGAAACCGGTCGCGACGAGTTGAGGTGGTTCCCGATACCGAAATTCAGCTGCGGGTTGAAGGGCTCGGGGTCCGGCGGTGGAGCGGCTTCTCCGCTCTCCAATGGAAAACTGTCGGCGCCAACATTCGCGACCAACCGCCCGGGGCCGAGCGCGCCGCGTGTGGTCGTATCCAACTGAATGTCGACGAACTCCCAGCTGAAACTGCCAGTGCCTGTGGACTGTGATGCGTTGTTGTTTTGGTCGATGAGGTCGACGTTGAGGTCGATCTTGCCGCCATTCTTGGAGATCAAGTAGGTGTAAAAGTCGTAGCCATCGCCGAAGATCGGGTACTCGACGGGGTTGCTCGCGAAGAAACCCTGAATCGATTCGCCCATGCCGTTGACCATGGTTCCCATGCGTACGCGAAACTGTTCCGAGGAACTGACCGAGGATGTGCGCATTTTGACGCGGAGCCGGTGCAATACGTTCGATGCCGTGCTGTGAG
>JAUIJJ010000276.1 GCA_030431385.1 bacterium
GCGGGTCACTGAACAGATCGACGCGATGGACATTCTCAACGTGGATCCGATCCGCTATTTGGTCGCTCCGAGGCTCATCGCGATGACGCTGATGCTACCAATGATCAGCTGTATTTGCCTCATCGCGGGCTATATCGGTGGCACTTTGGTCGCCAACGCAGCTCTCAATATCGATTATTATGCCTATTTTAACACGACGCTCCAATTCGCCTATCTCGAGGACATTTTTGGTGGCCTTTTCAAGACGATCATTTTCGGTATGGTCATTGCCCTGACGGGGTGCTACTACGGATTCAACACGAAGGGCGGCGCGGCGGGAGTCGGCCGCGCCACGACAAACAGTGTTGTGCTGGCGCTGGTCCTCATACTTCTGTGGGATTATGTCCTGACAGCGCTGATACTTTACACCACTGGATTGGATTGAGTTTCACTCTAGGTAGCCTCGGAACCGCGGCCCCGGGACTGCCCTTAAATCAAGGAGAATCAAATGGATAAGGGAAGGCTCACAGCCATCATCATCCTTTTGGCCGTCATCGCTGGCGCCGCGGCAGGAGCTGTCATTTACTTCAACACCAACCCGGAGTACCAATCTCCCGGAAGCTCGGCTCAAGATACTCAGATGCCCGAGTTCCTCACCGAAGTCTACCCCAGCGGCCTAGCCTACCGGGGCGGCGTCTTCACTTGGCAGCGCGTCGAGGAAGAGCGCGGCGGCCGCAAGATTCTGTACTGGCGCGGGGTTTCCCACGAGCGCTCCGTCACCATCATCGTTCGCCCTGGCTACGAAGGCCCCAGCGAAGTCCAGCGCGAAACGCAGACCGTCGAGCACATGATCACCGTGCCTTGGGATGATTTTTCGGTGTATGTCCGAGCCGATTTGGAAGCGACGGCCGACATCGAGGCGACGCTTGCACCTCTTTATGAAAAGGCAAAAGCCAAGGGAGTCACCGTTCCTGACTTTGAGGCGCGGACAGCTGGCGAGAGCGATTCGGCCGAGGAGTCCTGAGTCGACGGGCGATCACTTTTTTTTCTGCCGGTAGCCGAAATCGCGCAATGCGCCTTCTTTTTTGCGCCATTTCTCGCGGACTTTGATCCATAGTTCGAGGTAGACCGGAGCTTGGCAAAGCTCCTCCAGTTCCTTGCGGGCGGCGGTGCTGATCTGTTTCAGCATCGCCCCGCGCTTTCCCACGACCATGCCCTTCTGCGATTCACGTTCGACGTAGATCGTCGCTGCGATGTACCACTTCCCGTGTTCCCGTTCCTTGAAGTCCTCGATCTGGACGGCGCAGGAATAGGGGAGTTCCTGGTGCAGAAACTGGAAGACCTTTTCGCGGATCATCTCCTGAGAGAGGAACCGCAAATCGCGGTCGGTGAGGTCGTCGGGGTCGTAGAGCGGCGGCCCTTCCGGCAGGTGCCCGAGTACGGCGGTCAGCAGCTCGCCGAGACCCCGCTTTTCGCGCGCGCTAATCCCGAGGATCGCGGTGTACTTCTCCTTCATCTTGCGCGGCATGTTGTCGTCGGCCCATCGCTGTGCCTCTTTGTCGCGGTACTTCCCGTCGAGCTTGTTCACCGCGAGGATCATCGGCGTGCGCACCTTGGCGACGATCTCTCGAATGTCTTCCGAGAGCGGATTCTTGTCGGTGACATCCACCAGATGAATGACCACGTCGACGTTTTCCAGCCCCCCCAGAACATTCTCCCGGAGTGCCTCGTTGAGCAGATCGTCGGCCTCGACGAGGCCGGGGAGGTCCACGAACACGATTTGAAGATCGTCGTTCGAGTAGATGCC
Source organism: bacterium (assembly GCA_030431385.1). GTDB lineage: Bacteria > Sumerlaeota > Sumerlaeia > SLMS01 > SLMS01 > JAUIJJ01. The sequence continues at coordinate 1,787 of JAUIJJ010000276.1, forward strand.
AAGGAACCGCTCGCGCGTCGTTTGCGGGAGCGCAGAGACGGCAGCCAGCTTGGTTCCGATCAGCGCGTTGAGCAGCGTCGACTTCCCGGCGTTGGGCCGACCGAGGAGCGAGGCGAAGCCTGCGCGGAACTCGCTCACTTGAGCGCCAGTCGGGGGTGTTTAATCTTGGCGCACAGCGCCAGCAATCGATCGGTTTCTGCCCACATTTTTTTCTCCCGGGCGGGAGTGTCGTGATCATAGCCGAGCAGATGCAGCAACCCGTGGACGAGGAGCAGCGCGACCTCATCTAAGAAGCCTCGGTTGTTTGCCGGAGCCTGTTGCGCACAGACCTTCAGGCAGACCGCAATGTCGCCCAAAAACGGCTGAGGCTTGCGCTTCAGCTCGCTCGGGTCGTCGGTCGCGGGAAAGCTCAACACGTCGGTTTCCTTTTCAATCTGCCGAAATTCGCTATTGATTCGCTTCATTTCAGCCACTGAACAATAGAGAAGCGACAACTCCCCTTCGCCATAGCCGAGATCGGCCATGCACCTCCCGAGCAGCGCGCGCGAGAAGGCTTCGAGCCTGCCCCGGGCTTCGCGTGGAATTCCGGGGTAGTGGAAACGAACGTCGACTACTGGTGCCATGGGCCGTTAGCGCCTCTCGTCCTCGTCTTCTTCAAAGGTATCCGGTGTACCTTCCGGCTCGTAGCCCTGTGGCGGCGGGGCGTAGGGATCGTTCGGGTGATAGGTGGGAGGCCCGGCGGGCGGCGCGCCGTACTGCGGCGGCTGCGGCCCTGGGAGCGGCGGCGGTTGGTTCGGCGGATAATTCGGGTCCGGCTGCTGCCACGCGCCCGGAGGCTGGGGCTGGTACCCGTAGGGGTTGTGCTGAGGGGGCGGCCCGTAAGGCTGCTGCCCCCACGGTGCCTGAGGCGGAGGGCCGCCCCAACCACCGCCGCCGCCCATACCCTCGGAATCGAACGCCTGCTTCACGTCCTGCTTGGCGAGGTAGAGAATCGTGGCGATAGGGTAGAGCAGAAAGATCGAGCTACAGCAAAGGTACAGCCCGACGAAGAATCCGGTCGGCATGGTCGGGCCACCGCCACTCATTTCCGCAGACATGGCGGCCGCCTGAGGGGCCGTCGAGATCGAGAAGACCAAAGACCAGATAACCACGTTGGCGAGGTAGATGTACGCCCACCACATGAGGCACGTGCGCCCCCACCTCTTCATCATGATCGCGCCGATTGCGCCGACCACCAGAAGGATGGAAAGCACCCACCCGATCATCGCCGTTGCGAAATTGAGTACCTTGACCCCTTGAGGCTGATTTTGTTGGGCCGCCATGCTTTGGTCGAGCATGGGAAAGCCCGTCGAAATCACTTCGTCAGTTGGGATCAGAGCTGCGACTGCGCTGAGCGGGTTGTTGCACAGACACCCGAGCAAACCGTAAAGGATGCCGATGATGGCGATGATCATAACTCCGGTCGGTCGATAGCGCACTTGCTCACCTCTTTTGGTCGGAATTCGTGTTACTCAACGCCTCTGATCACAGCTTGCCAGAATAACAGTGTCATGGCGATTGCAATGCCGCAGCTCGAATGGAGCAAGTCGATCCGTCGAAATTGTCGCGTTCCGCTGCGGAGCTGATGGAGTTCATCGAGGTAGGCGGCGAATGCGCTGACCGCACCGAGGAGCACCGCAGGACCTCCGCGAAACGCCAGCACGCGCGTCCCAAAGGCCGCATCCCACAACCAATACAGCATCAGGAACAACCCGCCGAATTCGACGTAATGCGCACCGGCACGGAACTTTCCGTGGTGGAGGTTGAGGAACCGGTGGACGGTCGGGACGGACCGCACCATGTCGATCCAGCGCTGGGTTTGCTCTCGACCAAAGCGCCCGCTGCCCAAATACCAAATCAAACCGCCGCCAACAACAAGTGTCGCGACTGGCCAAGCGATGGCGGGAATGTGTATCGCGAGCGACATGGCGAGGATGAAGCCACGGCTGCGACCGAGGGGTCAACTGACACGCAGAAGTGAAGGGCGACAGAGTTTCCTATTCATTCACAAAGGAATAAAACTCCCGGGCGGCGCGATTGATTTGAATGAACGGCCAAACAATGGTGAAAATCATCGCCGGTACTATGAGAAAGATCATCCCGACGCCAATGTTCCAGTCAAGTACGCTAGTCAGCCACACTAATGAAAGCAGGATCGCCGGGTAACCCCCGCCGACTAGTCCATTGACAACCGCCCTCCCCACCGGAGGAAGCAGCGCCTTGCGGACCCGGCACTGTGTTTCAATAGTTCGAAACAACAATATCGCTCCCGCCAGAGGTGTTAGGTAAAAGCCTCCCAGAAGCAACGTCGCGAAGAAGCCGTCGGGATCAGATAAGTCGATCTCACTATATGCAAGAAGGCTCCAGAACACAATCGGCACGGTAATTATTGATGGCAGCGCCGACATGATCAGCGGCATTCGAAAGTGATTCCACAGATATTTGTTCGGGTCGATGTTTGCTAGATACAGTTCCTCGCGGAGGGTTCGGTTTTGGGTGAGCTTGATCGTCTTCGGCGAGAGGCGGATACTCATCCAGATTCCGGTCACGACATTTGTAGATATCATCACAAGAAGGAGAACAAGAATACCCCAATCGTCGGTCTTCGCTTCATAGGCTCCCAGAATCGCAAATCCGATCGATATGAGACTCATGATCACATCGCAGGTATAGCCGATCAATTGTGGAAGTGTGCGAGCGCCGCGCATGATATGAGCTCCGTAGCGAATACAAAAGCGCCGACACAACAAGAGTGGCAATAGGCTTTCCGCAACTCGCCCGTGGTGGGCGACCCCTTTGGGGTCGGCTCATGCTGGCACCGGGGGGTGGGTGTACCGGTTTCCCGACCACGAATGTGGTCGCCCGAACATAGTTAAAGGGTAATGATGAAACGGCGTCTAACATCCGGGCGCCCCGGCCCCGAAGCTATTCATCCACAAACGAGTAGAGTGCCTGGGCCGCACGGTTGAATTGCTTCTTCGGCCAGAACATTAAGATTGTCAGCATCGGTAGATAGTACAGCACAGCTACAGTTATTGCCGATGCTGCGTTTGCGGTCAAAGGGAACACCGAAAGAAGGATAGCTGCTCCATACCCTGCTCCCAGAAACCCGTTCAATACGGCATGCCCGGTGGGGGAGAGGCTCGATTTTCGGAGGTTGCACTGGACCTCCACAAGCCGAAACAAAAGAACTTCCCCCAACAACGGGGTCATATATAAAACGACCATCAAGGCGATCGTGAAGAGTGCCTCGAGAGGCTCCCTCATATTCAAGTGGCCGGACAAGTAGAGGCCAAGCATGCACGGAAGGAATGTTGCAATCGAAGGCATGGCCGACATGGTTATACGCGCATCGAATCTGTTCCAGAGGTAGGTCTCTGCATCGATGTTAGCTAGATAAATCCCCTCTCGAAAAGAGTTGCCTTGGCAGAGGTTTATAGCACTCGGCGAGAGGCGAATCGCCATCCATGCGCCGGTGAAAATGTTGATGAGGAGTGCAGGGAGGATAATATTGCCAGGGGGCCAATTGTTGGAAACGGCTACGACAACCGAATAAAGCATGAGACATAGCGAGACGAATGTAACCCCAGTATCGCACCAGAATCCAATCGTTCCGTGGTATCTATGAATGCCGCGCATTGTGCTTCCTTCTCTGGCTATTCATCCACAAACGAGTAAAACTCCCAGGCCGCGCGGTGGAGTTTCTTCATCGGCCCGGTGGCAGAGTATACAATGATAGGTATAAAGAACAGAAGCGTCACGACCAAGGGGGATATGTACATTCGGCTCACGAGGAATAGGAACAGATATGGC
>JAUIJJ010000277.1 GCA_030431385.1 bacterium
AGGTTTTCCTCGGTCTTCTGGAGGTTGATGCGCGCGTTTCGCAACTCCACACCTGCCTGCAACATCGCAAGCTCTGCTTCGTCGAGTCGGCTTTGGGGGGAGATTTTCTTCTGCACCAAGGTTTCCTCGGCGGCGTACTTTTGTTGAGAGTCCTTGTAGCGCTGCTCGGCGATCTCAACCCTCGCTTCTTCTGCCTTCAGCGAAAAGCCGTTTTGCTGCTCCTGAAGTCGATACTCTTCCTTCGCCGATTCCAAATCCTTTTCAGCGAGGCCCAATTCGTTACGGTGGTCCTTGAGCTGCTCTTCCTTCTCTTCCGTTTCCATCCAGATCAGCGTGTCGCCTTTCTGAACCCGGGCACCTTCTTCGAGCAGTTTCACCACTTGACCGGAATAGGGCGCGTTGAGCAAAGCGCTGCGCGCTGCCTTCATCTCGCCGATCGAATCCACCGTGCGGCGGAAATCCCCCTTCGTGACAGCAATCGTCGGCACCTGATCGGAGACCTGAGCCGCCGGGGATGCGAATTCTCCGTAGGCCCAGAACCCACCGCCAGCCATGGCGGCGATCACGATTGCTGTTACGAGTAATCTAACCATCAGAAAAGGGGCCTCCCCAGTGCCAGGTAAAGTGCGGCGAGCTGAATCTGATAATTCAGAAGGGCGTTGTTGTAACGCGTCTCCGAGTTGAACAAATCGTCCTGCGCCAGCCGAACTTCCGTCACGGACGCGAACCCGACGTCGAAACTGCCGTTGATGAGTTCGAGGTTACGCCGTGCTTGCTCGACATTCTTACGCAGTAGCGTTAACTGTGCCTCGGTTGCGAGCACCGACCGAAGACTGGAAAGTACCTCCTGGCTGAGGTTTCTCTCCAATTGCTCCCGCCTGGTAACTTCTTGCTCAACGCGCAAACTGGCACGCTTTGCTGCCTCTCGCCGGGCGATATTTTGCAGTGGGAAGCGGAGCGACAGCCCCGCGGTCCAATCGTTGTTCTCGATTCCTCGTGAGTGCTCGTAGTCCTCATCGGAGTCGAGCATCCCGTAGCGGGCGTCCAAATCAAGCTGCGGCAGGACGTCATTGCGCGCCACTCGCTGGTCGATCATGGTCTGTTTCATCGTCAGGTCCTGGCGGAGGAGCTCAGGCCGACCGGAGAGCATCTCAGCGAGCGCGCTCTGGTAATCTGGTATATCGACGCGCCCGCGTGTTGCCAGCTCCTCCGTAATGTCGATGAAAGAGATCGGCGTTTCGAGCGGTAAACCCAGCAAAATCAGCACGCTTTCCCGTTGGTCGTCCAGCTGCCTCAGGCGATTGATTGCCGTTTCCAACTCGGTGAGGTACTGAATCTCGGCTCGGAGAATCTCAGATTCTGCTACGCGCCCGACATCGTACTTCGTGCGAGTTTCCTCAAGGAACCGTAGCCGTTCCTCGATCGCGTCGGACGAGACGTCGAGCTGCTGCGCGGTCTGGAGCAGCTGGAAGTACGCGTTGATCACGCTACGGACGGTATCGCGAAGTTGAATACGCAGGCCGAGCTCTGTTGAGAGGTCTTCGAGCCGTGCCCGCCGGAGGTCCGCCGTCCCGACGTCGAGGCCGCCGCCTCTCAGCAGCGGCTGTGCGAAGACGAGTTCCAGACTTGAGTTGTACATGCGCGTGCGGTCGATGATAAAGCTACCATCCTCAGACTTGTTCTCTGTCTGGGTCATCATGCCGTTAAGGCCAAAGTTGCCGCCCGTGGGGAGGTTGACCCCGCTCTCGAACCCACCTTGGAGAGTTCTCGTTCGCGTTTCGCGTGTCGTCGGAACCTCAACGGTGGTCACCCGTTCCTCATCGTCGTCTGAGTTACCCAGCCCCCCGAGCCCGCTCGCAGGCGCGGCCACTGTCGCCGTCCTCGTCGCGTTCTCGTCGCGATTCCCTGAGTAGCGGGCCTCGCCAACGAGATCCAGAAAAGGGATGAAGTTCGCGTTAGCTCCTCTCGCGTTTGATTGGGAGATTCTAACGGCGTACTTCTGTAGGATGACGTCGTAGTTCTTCACAAGGGCCACGTCGACCAGATCGCTGAGACTCATCTCCGCATAGGTTGAATCTGAGGGAACTTCGGCGAAGATAATGTTCGAGGTGATGACATCGGTGTTGAGGGTCATCATGTAGTTGTCGCCGAGCTCCGTCTCGACGCCACCCTTGAGGAGGAGGTCGCTGTAATCGGGAAGCTCCCCGGGTTCGAGGCGGATAATGCCTGAGTCGAGCGGCTTCGATTGGTCTTGTGCAGCAACATCGCTGGGGACCGTACCCAGGAAGAGCGCCAGCAGCGCCATGGTAAAGTATTTCAACAAGAGTGTCCTCCACTACAGGCCGGGCTAGTTCTACCCACCGCCGCGCGGCATATAAAAGCGGCTTCCATCAACAGTTTACGCGAAAGTCTGCTTGCCCTTCATCACAAGGGAGAGATCGATTGTCGCAACCCAGTGTGCAGCTATTTTTAGCAAGCATCACTGCAACCTTCGGAGACAGGGTCATAACTACATGCAGGTGGTCAACTCGGTTAAGGAGATGAAAGACCTCGGGCGCAAGTGGCGCCGTGAGGGAAAGAAGGTTTCCTTGGTGCCAACCATGGGCTCTCTTCACCGCGGCCACCTCCGCCTCGTCGAAAAGGCACGGGAGCTTGGCGAGATCGTCGTCCTTTCGATATTCGTCAATCCGATGCAGTTTGAAGACGAGAGCGATCTCAAGAAATACCCCCGCGACCCTGAGGAAGACCAAAAGAAAGCCGAAGAAGCAGGCGTCGATATTCTCTTTGTCCCCACAAAAGAGGAAATCTATCCGCCCGGGTTTCTAACGACGGTGAACGTCAGCTACCTCAGCCGTCGGCTTGAGGGCGAAAAGCGCCCCGGCCATTTTCGCGGCGTCACAACTGTCGTCCAAAAGTTCCTGAACATCGTACAGCCCGCGTTTCTAATCCTTGGGCTCAAAGACGCCCAGCAGTTCGCAATCATTACCGTCATGGTCGAGGACATGTGCATGGACGTGCAGGTCGTCGGCGTCGCCACGGTTCGTGATCGCGACGGATTGGCCCTCAGCAGCCGCAACCAACTTTTGACCAAGGAGCAGCGCGAGAAGGCGCTTTGCATTCCTCGCGCGCTCAAGCGAGTACACTTCCTCGTGAAGAAGCAGGGGATCCTCCACGCCGGCGAGTTGCTCCAGGCCGTCCGCTCCGCCATCAACACAGCCAACGTGGAACTGGACTACGCGGAGGTCGTCAATCGCACGACTCTAGAGCCCATCGACCACGCGTATCGTGGCGGCACCTATGTCCTCATCGCCGTCCGCGTCGATGGAATCCGCCTGATCGACAACACGCGAATCTAATCTCTCCGCTCGCGCAGCATTTTGAGTTCCCGCTTACTTCCTCCCGGTCGTGTAGATCGTCACGCCTGCGATGGTGCTGCCGATGAAGTTCGAGACTAGATCCCAGCCGGTGTTGACGTAACCTCCGACATTGGTCTCCGGCACGAGTAGCACGGCGATGAACTCGACGATTTCGTTGAGCGCGCCGAATCCCATACCGGCAGCAGCAGCGAGAACCATCAGCCCAAAAGTCGGGCGTGCCGCGTCGCCGCTTCTCGATAGCGCCGCGCGCATTCCCTGCCAACAGACCCACGTTGTCACACCGAATCCGAAGGCGTGGATAATCTGGTCGTACTTCAAGTAATGGGGGATAATCCACAGCGAGTAGAGAACGCGCTGCTCGCCGTTGACAGGCAGCCCTTGCGGTACCGGCACCAAGCCGCCTGCCATGTGAAGTAACCCCCAAAAGCTGAGGCACCACAGCGTTGCGCCGGTAAAGCCGACCTTGCTGTGGGCGAACATCACCACCGCGATCAGCACCAGCATGACGACGATGTAGAACACGAACTCTGCATTTCCCAACAGCAGCGTAGCGATGATAGCGGCCACCAAGTAGGTTCCGTTGAAAACCGCCAGCGGCAAGAGCCGCACCCCGTTTGTGGATTTCAAATCCATGGATTGCTCCCTTGATATTCCAAAGCGAATGCGCATCTGGCTCGTGGATTACCATTGATGGCCTTGAGGGAGTCAGCAAGGATCACCTACGCGTCAGAACTCAACAACAGTTGAAGAGGTTCGAAGTGTCGGCGGCCGAGTACACACAGCCCAATTACGGCGACCCGGCAGAGTTGCATCGCCTCGCCGAGATTCACGAATCCGCGCCGCTGAATTGGGATCCTGAGTACGTCGTGACCGAGGAACGCATTCAGATTTGGGTGCGGAAACTCGAGAAGACAAAGACCGATCCGCAGTATTGCTATCTGGTGGCGCGGATTGCCGGAGAGCTCGTCGGCACTCACTGGCTCGAAGTGATCGACGAGGATGGCCGGTCCGTGGCGCACATCACTTCACTTTGGGTCCACAATGATTTTCGCCGGCAGGGAATCGCCACCAGGCTGAAGCAACTCGGCGAGGAGTGGGCGCTGGGTCAGGGCGTGGAGGCCGTCAAAACGCAGGTCTTCTTTGCCAACACGCGCATGATCGCGTTCAACCAGTCGCTCGGTTTCGAGGCCGGTCACGTCGAAATGGAGAAACGGCTGAAGTAGGGAGCGGTTCTCTTTTCGCTCGCGCCCGATTCGTTCCTATTGCACGCTGTAATCTTAGTATCAAGTCCGAGGAGGTACGCCGATGGCGAGCTCATTTGAATATGCCAAAATCCAGGAAGGGTTTCGCGCACATTGCGAAGACCGTTCCGAGGTTTACCTGCTCGACGACAAGATCATCGCGGTCGTTGCTGATGGTGTCGGTGGCCAAAGCGGCGGCGAGCGAGCGGCGGAAATGGTCCTCGAAGAAGTACGCGCCAAAGCTCCCACGATGAGCGATCTCATGAACCCGGAAACCTGGGTCCAGTTCATCGAGCAACTCGACAAAAAAATCTTCGAGACCGAAGGCGCGGGACAGACGACGGTCGTGATTTTCGCAGCCACGACAGACAAGTTTATTGGCGTCAATTGCGGCGATTCCGGAGCTTGGCGCGTTGGTGAAACTGAACTCGAAGACCTCACCGAAGGTACCGAGAAGGAACTGTTCCTCGGTTGCGGTCGAGTCGTCTCAAAGTCATTTAGCGGCGCCTTCAACGGCACCCTGCTGATCTCTAGCGACGGCTTGTACAAGTTTGCCGAGCAGGACGCCATCATGGCAATCGTGCGCAAGGAACCGCCGAAGATCGCGGCGAGCCGTCTCTTCCAGCTGGTGCTGGGGAACTCGAAAGGGATCCTCCGCGGCGACGTCGCCCTCGTGGTCGCGAGGCCAAAGTCCGCAGCCGCCAGCATGGCCGAGGAACTGGAAACCCCACTACCCGTTTGATCCCCAAAAAGACCGCCGTCTCCGATCCCCCTTTCCAGAGCAAAGACGTTGGGGTAGGCTCACAGATCGAATCGATCAACAGGTGAAAGCACATGCAAAACAGCAAACCCTCCATAGCCGAACTGCTCATGCTCCTCGCCCTCGACGACGACAACGGGCGAGTGGGGTGGAATGTCTCTCCCTACCTCGACTACGCCCTCGCGGGCGGGCTGCTCGCCGAGCTGG
>JAUIJJ010000278.1 GCA_030431385.1 bacterium
CGCCGTGGGCTATGGTAATCGGTGTCGGTGAGTTGCTCATCGTGTGTTCCTTTGTTCGCTGGTTAGAGAGGTCGGTGGGCTAAGGTCCAGTCGGAAGCTCGGCCCGAGAGAGAGCTAATGCGCCGAACCACGCGTGGGCAACTGAATCGTTTGGGAGGCGACCACACAGGCTATGAGATTTCGCCACGCGCTCGTCGTCGGAGGGACCGGCATGCTCTCAGCCGCTACCATGCATCTGTGTCGTTGCTCCCATCGGACAACGATCATCGGACGGTCCGAATCCCGGCTTTCACGCTTCCGATCACTCGGCGAAGGCGTGGAGGCCAAACAGGTGGACTACACGGACATCGCTAGACTCGAGGAGGAACTGAATTCCATACGTGCTAGGGCGGGGGCTCCGGACCTAGCGGTCTGCTGGGTTCACAGCACGGCTCCACAGGCGATCGACCGAATCGCCGAGATAACCGGCTCGAATGAGAAGCCCGGCAGATTCTTTCATGTTCAGGGAAGTGCGATCGAAGAACCGGGTAGGAGACCTTCGCCATCGGAGACTCGTTTGAGGGCTCTTCCAAACGTCATTTACCGGCAGGTGATCCTCGGATTTGCCGGGGATCATGGCAACAGTCGGTGGCTATCTCATGAAGAGATATCCGTCGGTCTGATTGAGGCAGTGCAGTTGGACTCGGTGAAGTTTATTGTAGGGCGGGTCAGACCCTGGAGCGACCGACCCTGAAGAAACTCTTGCCGCGAGGCCCGCATAGTGATTTGACCCGTCGACTTGTTGTGGATAGCGTTCCGCACTGGTTCATTGATTCTCTTCGAAAACTCAGAGGTCTAGCTCAGCATTGATAGAGATTGGTACAAAGGATCTGACCCTCGAAGACGTTCGGGCAGTGGTGATGGGCGGCGCCGCTGTCTCCTTGCCGCAGAGTGTGATTGATCGCGCAGATCAAGGCCTCGCACTTTTGCGCGAGCTTTCAACAGACCGGGTCATCTATGGAGTGAACACCGGATTCGGGCCAATGGCCGCGTACGCGGTTTCAACCGAGCGTAGCCGTGAGCTCCAATACAATCTGATCCGTAGTCACGCGCTCGGCACCGGGGCGCCGCTCTCGGCTGAGCTCGCTCGCCCGATAGTGCTGGCTCGACTTTCGTCGCTTGCTGCCGGTCAGTCTGGTGTCGGGCCGGAGCTGCTACAGTTTCTGGCCGGCCTGCTCAATTCTGGAGTCATGCCGCTCATCCCCGAACACGGCGGCGTGGGAGCGAGCGGTGATCTCGTTCAGTTGGCGCACCTCGCGCTGCTGACAATCGGCGAGGGCGAGGCGTATCACAATGGTGGACGCATTGCTGCATTTGATGCGCTCAAAGCGGCTGGAATCGCGCCGTCTCCCATTCTTCTGCGCGAGGGTTTAGCGATGGTAAACGGCACATCCGCCATGACCGGCATCGGGCTGATGTGTTACTTCCACATGGAAAACTTGCTGCATTGGTCTCTTCTTGCAGGATGTCTCCTGCAAGAAATCGTTGAGGCTTACGAGGATTCCTACTCCTCCGAATTGAACGCCGTGAAGCGTCACGGGGGACAGCAGCGGGTCGCCGCTTTGATGCGCGCAGTGCTCGATGGCAGTAAGCGACCTCGCCTTCGCGAGCATCACCTCAAGTCGCCGGTGGAGGGCGAGCCGCGTTACGCTGAGAAGGTGCAGGACGTGTACTCGATTCGTTGCCTGCCCCAGATACTCGGGCCCGCGTTGGAATCGCTCATGAGAGCCGGTGACGTATTGATTGGCGAGTTTAACTCGGTAAGCGACAACCCCGTGCTGGACCTCCAAAAGCGCGAGATCTATCACGGTGGAAACTTCCACGGCGAGTACGTTGCAGAGGAAGTCGACCGCCTGAAGATTTCCGCCGCGAAGGTCTCAATGCTTCTTGAACGCCAGCTCAACTTTCTACTCAATGACCGCATCAATCAACAGTTTGAACCGTTCCTTAACTTGGGGACCAAGGGTATCAACCTGGGGCTTCAGGGAATGCAGTTCACTGCCACATCCACGACCGCCGAGAATCAATCCCTCGGATTTCCGGCGAGCCTCCACAGCATTCCTTCCAACAAGGACAATCAGGACATTGTCAGCATGGGAAGCAACGCCGCGCTGCTCTTGTGGAGAGTAATTGGCAATGCGGAGGAGGTATTGGGTATGACGATGGTGGCCGTCGCGCAGGCAGTTGATGCGTTGGATATCGCGGAAGTCATCGCGCCGACTACACGCAAGGCCTACGACTTGGTACGATCTGAGGTATCAGTTGTGCGCGAAGACTCGCTGACCTCCGGTGCGCTTGCGGGGCTCATCGAACGACTGCGTGAGATGCCCGCACGCGAGCTATCGCCGTCTTCTTTCGAGCTACTCTCACCTTCCCAAAACGAATAGAAGTTTCGCCACTGATAGGGGTGCGCGAGCGCGACTTCCTCTAATTCGTTGGCAAACTCCTGAGCCCAATTGTTGATATCTTCCTCACGGGTTTTACGCGAACGAAACTTGAGAAATTTCGCAGGATTCGCGCGAAAGGAATAGTCGTAGGTCCCTCGCCGCGTGACGAAACCGACAATCAGAGGCGCACCGGATACGGCAGCGATATGATAGGGGCCCGTCGGAAATCGCACCCTCTTACCGAGAAAACTCACCTCAGTACTATACTGCGCGTTGGAGCTCAGATTTCGGTCGGCGAGCAGCGCAATTACCTCTCCGCGCCGGAGGATACTCATGATTTCAAGGCCATCCTCGGCAGTGCCGTTTAGCTTCAATACCGAGAAGTACTTGTTCTCCAATATGGTCTCAAGGAACTCGCGCATCCGATCTGCTTCGGCGTCGAATGCGACAATGTGCACGGGGACTTGAAGACGAAACAACATATGCGTAGAGGCTTCGTAACCACCAATGTGAGCCGTGACGAGCACTGCTCCTTTACCCTCTTTCAGCGTGCGTTCCAATTCCTCTTCGCCGTCGAAGTCAAACTTGAACTCTTCATGGCCAACCCCGATAATGGCTGCCCGGTCAATCAGGAGTTGTCCGAATACATAGTAATGTTTCCAAGTCGCCCGCCACCGTTCCCAGAAGCTGCCATTGATTGCTCCCACGGCTTTCAGAAATTCTTGCGACGCACGAGACGCGCGAGGAGCGAAGAAGACGAACCAAAGTGATACTATAATGTTAAACGCGTATGCAGCTCTGAGGCCGCCAATTTTCAGGAGTTTGAACATGACGCCCAGCCAAAACACGCCCATTGCGCCGCCGCGTGTTTTCCCCGACCACTCGCCGACAGGTTTGGGCTCCTCCGAATTCACTACACAATACCACCATTTACGGCGATTGTTTGACCTGTTATGTAGGCCGCAGCGGGGGAGCAAAGAAACGCGACGAGTGCGGCAACTTCTTCTGGTTGTCCGAGCCGATTCATTGGAATCGAGAACTTAACTTCCTCAATTGGTAAGTCATCAATCATGTCCGTTTTAATGAATCCTGGCGCGACCGCATTCACGGTGATGTTGCGTTTGGCGACTTCGCGAGCGAGAGATTTGCTCGCGGCAATCAGTCCAGCCTTCGAGGCAGAATAATGAGTTTGCCCGGAAACTCCAGTCAGCCCGGAAGTCGATGTGATCGTCACTATCCGCCCCCGACGCTTCTTCGCCATCTCCTTCACGACATGCCTCGTGACGTTGAAAAAGCTGGTCAGGTTCGTGTCGATAACCTCCTGCCAATCCTTCTGTTCCATCCAAATCATCAACATGTCGCGGCGGATCCCCGCGTTGTTCACGAGTACATCAAGTGCGCCGTGAGCAGTGTGGATTTGTTCCATCGCCGCATCAGTCGCCGCAGCGTCTGCAACGTCGAAGGGTGCAAGCTCACCGCTTCCGCCTGCCGCTTCGATCTGACTGAGAGTTTCTTGAGCTTCATCGGTACGAGAACGATAGTTCACGATAACGTGGTGCCCATTATCTGCGAGTGCCAGGGCAATCGCACGACCGATTCCTCGGCTGGCGCCGGTGACGAGTGCGGTTTTCGATTGGTTGCTATTCATAGATTGGCTTCTCGAATATCAAAGTGACGTTTGATCCTCTACCGGGAATCGTGCTTCCGGATTTGGGGAAGAGACCCTCTTGTTTGAGGATGTCCTCGTAGAACCGTTGCTTTCTAAAGTGCAGGCCGTCGCCAGCTGGGTTAAAGCCAAAAGCCGTAGTGAACAGTTCCCCCACACGAACGAGAAAGTGCGCGCGTCCGCCACTCTCCATAGCCTCTCTGAGCACAAGAGTCCCGCCAGGTGTGACCAGCGATGCGGCCCGACGGATCATTGCGTCCTGTTTGTCGGGTTTCCAATAGTGCAGAACATCGATCAACAGGACACTTTGAAAGTCGCCGCCGGAAAACTCGGATAACTCGCTGTGAACAAATGATACGTTATCGAGGAGTGGAGAGACATCACTAGCAGCGGCGATTTTTACCTCGTCGAGATCGAATCCGGTAATCGTCCGTGTCTTTGACGACATGCCAAGAATCACTGCGATAAGACCTTGTCCACATCCAACATCGAGCACGGCCCCTTGCCTGGGTACGATACTATCAATTTCTCGACAGATCGGATCGAGACGTGCTTTCCAAAACGCATACTGTTCGGCGTACTGTCCGGAAGTTTGATACAGTTTGTGCGCGTGTTTGTGTGCGTTCTCAGGAGTCACAGAACTCGGCAACTTTGGCGGGCGCACCAGTTTGTCGGTCAGAGTCGGGACTAGAACCAGCGCGCAACAAAGGGCTGATATGACGCCGACGAGCCCAGTAATCCCGATTGAACTGACGGCGGGGTGACTCCCCAGTGACATCGCCGCAAAGCCAAGCGTCGTTGTCGTCGCAGCGATCATGACTGCACCCGCCGCGCTTGATTCGGCCCGTGATCTACCGCTACCCGAAGACTTGATACTCGTTGCTAGAAAGATGCTATAATCAACGCCAACACCGAAGACATATACAATGAAGAGGCTGCTCACGAGATTAATCTTAATCGAGAAAAATCCGAGTATGCCCAAGGTGATCACGACGCTAAGCACAATCGGCGCAATGACTACGAATAACATCGATAGACGTCGGAAGAAGTGAAACAGGAAAAGCACCACAACGAAACCCGAGCTCAGTGCAAGACCCAGTAGCTCCTTGCGCGAGAGTCGTTTGGTATGTTCAGCGAATTCATCTGGATTGATGATGATTGCGTCGGGGTTAGCATCGGAAATGCTGCTCGCGGCTTCGGTGAATTCCTGTCCTGCCTTTACTTTGAACCCCGTCATTGCCCACCACTGATCACCATCGTTGCGGATGCTGCGCTGAAGAGCACCTTTCAAGAAGGTTTTTTGATATGTCGACAGTTCGAGAATGACGGGTTCTTCCTTCAGCTGTTTGAAAAAGGGTTCGAAAGCATCCTTAGAGAAACCGTTCTCACTGGCAGCGGCTTCGATTGTTGAGCGTAGTCTCTCGATTCTGTTGGTGTCCCAGAACGCTTTCCATCTCCTGATATTATGCTCTTGGGCCGATCGCGACGGTAAG
>JAUIJJ010000279.1 GCA_030431385.1 bacterium
ATTATCAGGCAAAAGTCTCTCGACACGGGAATCTCTGCGTGGATAGCATGACACGTTTATGAAAGATGAGGAGAGAGAATTGAAGAAACTCAGCAGAGAGCTACTACACCAACTACCCAAGACCGACCTCCACTGCCACCTGGACGGCTCGGTGCGTGTCGAAACAATCCTCGAATTGGCGAAAGAGCGGAAGGTCACACTCCCAGCCAATGACGCACAAAAACTCCGCAAGATTCTTGTTCAGGACGAGGCCGCCAATCTGGTCGAGTACCTGAAGGCATTCGATGTCACGCTCAGCGTGATGCAGGACTACGAGGCACTCCGGCGGATCTCCTATGAACTCATTCAGGACGCCGCCGAGGAAAACCTCGTCTACATCGAGATTCGCTACGCCCCGATCCTCCACCAGCGTCTCGGAATGCGCCTCCCGGAAATCGTCGACGCTGTCCTCGACGGCCTTGCCGCCGGCGAGCGCGATTTCGGCGTGCGCTGGGGCCTGATCATCTGCGGAATGCGGATGTCCGATCCCAAGTACACGCTCCAAATGGCAGAGCTTTGCGTCATGTACAAGCACCGTGGAGTTGTCGGTTTCGACCTCGCCGGTGCGGAGGCGGAGCACCCCGCCGCCCGCCACAAGGACGCCTTCGATCTCGTCCTGAAGAACAACGTGAATATCACCATCCACGCCGGTGAGGCCTACGGGCCCGAGTCCATTAGTCAGGCTCTGCACGAGTGCGGCGCTCATCGCCTCGGCCACGCGGTCCGGCTCAAGGAAGACGGCGACCTGCTCAATTATTGCTGCGACCACCGCATCCCGCTGGAGATCAACCTCACCAGCAATGTGCAAACCGGAGCCGTCCGCGATCTCGCCTTCCACCCGCTCAGAATGTATTATGACTTCGGGCTCAGGTGCTGTATCTGTACAGATAACCGTCTCATGAGCGGAACAACTGTGACAGACGAGTTCATGAAGGCCCATACTGAGCTCGGATTTGGGCTTGAAGAAATTCAGGACATGATTATCTATAGCCTTAAATCGTCGTTCCTCCACCATCGAGACAAGGTAGAGATGATCAACACGACGCTGAAAAGGCTGAAAGAGCTCCACCCGGCAGGTGATTCAGAGAATATCTCGGCAGCAGCAGTTGCCGATATTCCCACTGAAGAATTCACCCGCACTGGAACAGAGTACAAAGACTCGCAGGCCAGCGTGCGAAAGAAAAAAGAGACCACGGCACGCGCCTGAAGGATGAATGCCCCGTAAGACAAGCACAGCGGACCTCAAGGAGCGCTTGCTCTCGGTTCGGGACTACGGCCACCTCCTTGAGGTGCTGGCGGAAACATGCGAACACGCCGTCGGCAGCCCGTCCCATTGCCAGTCCCTTGTCCTCGTCCACCCCGACGCCGACGGCGTCTGCATGCGTATCTTTCGTAGGGGCGGCCAGATCCACCGTGGCCGTCCCTACCAGCGCGCCCAAGTCTCGACAGACGACATCCCCCTGAAAACGGTCCTATGGCGTTCGGACTTCAATGCCATGATCGCCCCCTACGAGTTGGGCGAGTGCGAGCCTGATCTTCAGGCCCTGCTCGCCTTGCCGATCCACAGTGAAGACGGCTGGCACGGCGTCTTTCTCGCCTCGTTCCATTCCGAAATTCCCGACCTCTCCGAAAAGTCCAAGAAGCTCCTCAACGAGCACTGCTCAATGACGGGTAAGATGCTCGGCGCATGCCACGAGTTCGAAAAGTTTCGCCGCCAGCGCAACGAGATGCAGGAAGTTTTCGAAGCAGCGACGATGCTCTCCGGCGGTCAGGTAGCTTCCGACATCGCCCACGGCGCCGTCGAGATCATGATCGAGCGTTTGAGTTTCGATCGCGCTGCCGCGCTTACAGTGCAGGCCGACGGTCAGGACCTCACGATCCTCTCATCCGCCGGATTCGAGTCCGACGAGGTGGCAGACATTCTACTCCCTCACGACCACGGATCTCTTCCCGCCCGCAGCTTCCGCGAGCTCACCCCGCTTTGGGAAACTCACACCGGCCACGAACCCTTCGCCGATCCTTTGACCAACGGCGCGGCGAACTGGAACGTCGTCTGCCTCCCGCTCATCAACTCGGAAGGCCGCGCCATCGGCGTGCTTTATGGCGATCACAAGTCGAATCAGGCGCAAATGTCCATTGAGAGGCTGATCAGCCTTCAGCTGTTCGCCAACAGCCTCGGCAGTCGGCTCGAAACCGCCCATCTCCTCAATCAGGTGGCAGAGCTCGCCGAACAGGACGGGCTGACCGGGCTGGCGAATCGTCGCGCCTTCGACGAGCAACTCGCCCGCGAGGTCGCACGCGCCCGCCGCCAGCAACTCCCGATCTCTATCCTCATGATCGACGTGAATCGATTCAAGGACCTCAACGATACCTACGGCCACATGGTCGGGGACGATGTGCTCATCGAGACGGCGAAACTGCTCCGCGATTGCGTCCGGGAAACCGATGTCGTCGCGCGCTACGGCGGCGACGAGTTCGTGATCCTGATGCCCGATACCGACACAGATTCCGGTGTCCTCGTGAGGCAGCGCATCCTGGAGGCCGTCGAGAAAGTCGCCGTCCGACTCAATCGCGAACACTGGCGGTTCCGGCTCTCGCTCGGACTGCGCTGCGCCATCACCGACGCCACCGAGGCCTTGGTGGATCAGGCGGACAAGGCACTCTACGCGCACAAGATGACTCAGGTCCGCCGCCAGCTCCTTCAAAAGATCGTGGCCTCCGACGAAGACCAGCTCTACCACTGGGACCACTATCTCGGCAAACTCCTCAGGATCATGATCGAAAAGGACCCGGGCAGTTTCGACCACGCCCGCCGCGTCATGAATCTGTGTATCGCGATCTGCAATCAGTTGGAGCTCGACAGCGAATACACCGAGTGCGTCGCGCTCGCAGCCATGCTCCACGACGTCGGCAAGATTTCGATTCCCGGCGCGATTCTCAACCGCCCCGGCGCGCTAACGCCGGATGAGTATCGAGTCGTGCAGGCGCACACTAAAATCGGCTACGATCTCCTCCGCGAGGTGAACTACCTCGGCGAGGTCTGCGAATTCGTTCGCGCGTACTATGAGCGCTACGACGGGAAGCTGCACTCGGTTTCCCACCCGGCGTTTCCCGGCAAGCAGAAGGGCGAGCAGATTCCCCTCGGCGCGCGGATTCTTAAGGTGGCGGACAGCTTTGACGCCATGGTCAGCAACCGCCCATACAAAGGCCCAAAGTCCAACGGGCAGGCCCTCGCCGAGCTGCGCGCGGAGGCGGGCCATTCCTACGATCCCCGAATCGTCGCCATTTTTGCCGAGTGGATGGACAGCGTGTTGAACAGCTCTCTGGACTTTGCCGCGTACGATTTCGAGTAAGCACCCTTCAACCGAGTGGGCTGGCACCATATTGGCCCTGAAAGATCGAAACCCTCCGGCCTTGACAGCCCGGTGGTTCCCCGCGTGTCATGAGGACCCATGAGTGAGTCATCGCGACATAGGCGCCGCGCGCGCCATCCGCTGCTGATCAACCGAACGCCGCTCTTCGTCGGCGTCGTGCTGATCCCATTGGCCGCCGGTTGCGTTCTCGGCGCCGGTGGGCTGGAGATTCGTCTCGATAGTCACCGCGAGATGCTGCCAGAATTGCGCGCCGTCGCCGACCGCGAGCGCCGCGAAGCGGAAGGTGTCAGCTCCGAAGATCACAGCAGCGACGAGGACCCGCGAGAGGATCACCTCCACGGTCCCGTACCTCCCGCCCTGATTTCCTCCCAATATGAACTGAAAGAATCAACAAGGCCGTCGCCACCGGGAGAGCACGCAGTCTCCCCGAGGTCGGTGATCCTGACTCCTTCGAGTGGTCGCGCCCCGCCTTTCCCCACCATCTGACATTCCTCTCAATTAGCCCACAACCGGCCGTCCGCCGGGCGAAGACTTCTTCGCTCTCAGGTGGAGTAACAACGTGCGGCCGTCTCTCGATTTCAGGCAGAACGCCTGACCCAAAGGTATAGAACAATGATCAAGTCCATAATGAAGACTCTGTTCGGCGACAAACAGTCCCGTGATATGAAGCGTTTGCAACCCATCGTCGACGAGGTGAACGAGTGCTTTGAGGAACTGCAAGGACTCAGCGATGACGAGTTGAAGAACAAGACTCAGGAGTTTCGCAAACTGCTCGGCACGACCCCTCGCATCTCACGCGTTGGCGAGCAGGTCGTCCTCCACGAGCGCGCCGAAGAATTCCTCTCCAGCCACCCCGATATCAAGAAAGCTGCCTTCGTCGGCACCCGCCGTGACATGCACCCCGGTGCGGTCGTCGTGTTCGCCATCACCCAGGATGGCTCTGAGCCGAACAAGGACCTCGCCGACCAAATCCGAAGTGGCATGAAGCGCCTCGGCGGCGTCGGCCTGAATCAGCAGGGCGTCTCGCCGGAGCAGGCAGCCGCTGTAGGCGACGCCTACACTCCGAAGGTCGTCTTTTTCGTCGATGAGTTTCCACTCTATGAAGATGAGCGTGGTCACGACCGAATTGACTACAACCAGCTGGCTTGCGTGGTCGAGCAGGTCGAAGAGTCCGACTTCCGAGCTACTACGTGGAAAGAGCTTTCGAGTCAGATCACTGTCGAGCGGGAAGAGTTTGATCTCCTGGTCGACGTGCTCCCCGAAGCGTTCGCCGTCGTAAAAGAAACCTGCCGACGCCACGTTGGCAAGAAATGGACAGCAGCCGGCGCGGACATCACTTGGGAGGCCGTCCCCTACGACGTGCAGCTCATCGGTGGCGCCGCACTGGCCCAGGGCAACATCGCCGAAATGGCGACCGGTGAAGGCAAGACTCTCACGGCCATCATGCCCCTTTATCTCCACGCGCTCGGCTGCAAGGGCTCACACCTTGCGACAGTTAACGATTACCTCGCCCGTCGTGACTCCGAGTGGAACGCGCCGCTCTTCGAGTTCCTCGGCATGACGATTGGCTGTTTGGACAAAACGCAATCTCACACCCCGGAGCGCCGCGCTCAGTATTTCTGCGACATCACCTACGGCACGGTCAGCGAATACGGTTTCGACTACCTGCGCGACAACATGGTGCGCCACAAGAGCCAGCTCGTGCAGCGCTTCCACAACTTCTGCATCATCGATGAGGTCGACTCCGTTCTGATCGACGAGGCGCGTACGCCACTCATCATTTCAGGTCCAGTGGATCGTTCAAACCCTGCCTACATGGCGATGCTCCCACCGATCAAGGAAGTCGTGAACAAGCAGAACCTCGTCGTCTCGCGTCTCGCGAAGGAAGCCGAGGAGCTTCTCGAGAGTGGCGACGACGACAAGGCGTGGGAGGCTGGCTATCGCCTGCTCCAGTGCTTCAAGGGTTCGCCCAAGCACAAACGCTACATGAAGCTTCGCGCCGAGCCGGCCAATCAACGCTTGCAGGAACGCGTAGAAATGGATCTGCGCCGTGAGAAACTGCACAACAACCTTGTGCTGCGCGCGAAGGTGATCCAGTCCCTGCGTTGGGGCATGATCCAGCGTGGCTTTAATGAGGTTCAAACCCCGATCCTGACCGCATCTTCGCCT
>JAUIJJ010000280.1 GCA_030431385.1 bacterium
CAAACAGGAGAATGGCAATGCACACGCGACAGCTAGGCAAAAGTGACATGCACTTTACCGTCATTGGTTTCGGTGCTTGGGCAATCGGTGGCAGCGGATGGGCCTTCAGTTGGGGGCAGCAGGACGATCAGGACTCCATCACAGCCATCAAGCGCGCCATCGAATTGGGAATCAACTGGATCGACACGGCTCATGTTTATGGTTTCGGCCATAGCGAGGAAGTTGTCGGAAAGGCAATTGCCGAGCAGCGAGACGAGGTCTTCGTTGCTACCAAATGTGGACTGGTTCGCGGTGAAGACGGTTCACCGATGCCTAAGCTCACCGCCGATAGCGTTCGTAAGGAATTGGAAGGATCGCTCGTTCGGCTTGGTGTTGATGTAATTGACCTGTACCAGATTCACTGGCCCAAACCTGAAGACGAGATTGAAGAGGCGTGGGGAGCGATTGCGAAAGCGATCGAAGAGGGCAAGGTGCGCTATGGCGGAGTTTCAAATTTCAATGTTGAGCAGTTAAAGCGCGCACAGGCCATTCATCCCGTGACGTCACTGCAACCGCCCTATTCCATGTTTCGCCGTGGTATCGAAGACGAGTTGGTGCCCTATTGCCGCGAGCAGAATATCGGAATCATTAACTACTCGCCGATGATGAGCGGATTGCTGACGGGCAAGGTTACCCAAGAATGGGTCGCCTCGCTGGATGCAGAAGATTGGCGGCGCAGGACTGCGGAATACGCAGACCCGAACCTCTCGATCAACATCGACTTTGTAGAGAAAACCCTGCGTCCAATTGCAGATAAGTACGAAGTGCAACCCGGCCAGATCGCCGTCGCTTGGGTTCTTCGCAGGGATTTGGTAACGAGTGCCATCGTTGGCGCGCGCAATCCCAAGCAAATTGAACAAACTGTGCGCGCTGCTGACATCCATCTAACTGATGACGAATTGAATTCGATTGAGGAAGGGCTTGTAGAACGAGCCGAGAAACTAAAGGCAGCAGGCGTGTAGGCTGTTCGCAAGGAATCGTAACATTCTTCGCCTCCGGTTTGCGCCGGGGGCGAATTGTTTTAGCGGCGCTCGCCCATGATGATGGTTCGGATGATTTCGAAGAAAAACAGACTCTCTTTCTTTTGTGTGCCAGTCATGTCGAACATGAATTCCTTCCAATAGACCCAGTCTGGCCAATACGATTCATTGCTGAATTCGCCCTCACCGATCCAATGAAACAGTACGACGCGAGACCAGTTTGTGAGTTCGAGATTGATTGTATACTTGTCGAGCGAATCGTGCGCCGAGTACTCGAAGTAGGGAAACAGGTTCGAGTAGGTGTAGGTGATGTCGTTGATTTCATTGAACGGAAAGCGACGCGTCCACGGAATGAACCAGAAGATGCGGTGGGTGAAGATGACCTCCCGCTGATCGGGACAGACGTGGAGCCACTTTGACCAAAATCCAAGTGTGAGCACAATGCTGACGACGCTGCTTCGGGCATGGAGCGCGTGCCCTTCTTTCCAGACTTTTGGTCCGAGAGACAGGAAAGGAATTTCGAGCGGCATAGTAACTACCTGTTGGTGCCGAGAGTTACTCGCGAACGAGCATACCGATGGAGTTGGGGCCGTCGGGGAGGGCGACGATCTTGCAGCGTTGGCCGTGGCTCTCCATCGCGCCGAGGATCGCTTCGTCCATGTTGTTGGAGGGCGTCAGACCGCACTGCCAGATGAGGTCTTCATCCATTTTGGTATTGTAGATGATCACTTCGTGGCTTTGCAGGAGGCTGTAAAGGCGCTGCGCGACCCATTGGCCAGGAGTGAAGGATTGCTTCCGCGACAGACGATCGAAGGTGTCGTTGATGTTCTTGTGATTCATCAGAATTTCTGTGAATTCGGGAGGGCCGATTCCGTCCTCCAACTCAGCCGCGATGACGATTGTTCCGTCGGGCTTGAGCACGTGCTCGACAGCGCAGAGAGCGGGGACGATTTGCGCGAGCGTTCGATCGTGGGGAGCACCGCCGCCGCTGGTTACCACGATGTCCATGTATTCCTTCACGCGGACAGACATCGAGGAGCGAAGGTCGTTCATGGCTTCGAGGTGCGATTTCGCGTACTGCCCCGCGTGGACACGGGCGATCTCGCCGGTGGGCGTAAGAACCGCCGAGACACAAAGATCGCATCCGGCAAACCGGGCCATCTCCATGCCTGCGATGTGGAAGGGGTTGTCGCGATAGCTACCGTAGCGGATGTGGCGGTCCTGGATCACATTAAAGCCGTAAACTTCGCGCAGCGTTTCCTCGCCGGCGAGGCCCGGGAGCAAAACCGCGCGCCCGCCGGTGAATCCGGAAATCAAGTCGGGCTGCACGCCACCGAGCACGATCTTCAAGTCTGCTTGCCCGTAGGCTTTATTGATCGTCAGCGGCAATCCCTTGGACGACTCTCCGACGTGGGTGACCATGTCGGGGTCTAGCGGGTTGTGCAGAACGACTTTGTAGTGATTGCGAATTCCCTCCGGAACAATGTCCGGGATTTGCTCGTTGCCGATAGGGTTCCAAAACTGATTGCTGAGAACGATAACGATGTCGGAGGTGCTGAAGGAGCTGGCGTCTTCGATTTCCTCGATGAGCGAGGGGAGGAGCTGTTCGATGACTCGGGGGGCGGAGTGGTCGACGGCGATGGCGCAGTTATTCTTCCCACCGGCGCGGTCGGAGAGCGTGTCGTCGCCGTCCTCCACGGTGGTCATGGCGGCCATCAATTCGGCGCTGGCGTCGCCGCAAGGTTCCATCGGCTGCGGGCGGTAGGAGCGGCCGTTGATCCAGTTATCTGGCACGTCTACGGGGACCATTTCGTCGCCGTAGGGGAGCCGGATATGCATCGCAGTTGTCTTTCATCGCCGTGGTATCGTTTATCGGATGGAAATAGTGGAGTTCGCGAACACGAGGCGTCAATGCCCGAGTCCCACGGCTGGCCGATTGCGGCAAGTTCACTAGAATCAGCGGGTTATGGGTACTCCGTTACACACGGGCTGACTCCACAAACACCTTTTCTTATGATGAAGAATAAGCCTGCTCGTGGCTTGCTCGAATAATTGCAGAAAAAGTTCGGAGGCTTCAGGCGAGAGCCGATTAGTCGCTCCGCCTCACGGTGAACCATGCGGGTGCGAGGGCGCGGTTGGCGGTGCGCCACTTGTTGATTCGGGTGAGTTTGTATTCCTTCAGGTCGACGGGGATCATCCGCTCGATGGTGACTTCCGATGGGGTCGTCACGACGCGCACGGCACGGAACCGAACGCCGGCCGCGGCAGCGCGTCGAGCGGCGGCGGCCATGTCGGGGTCATGAGCGTCCGATGGGCGGATCGATTTCGCTTCCGCATGCTGGACGACGAAGATGACAGAGGCGCGGTGTCCCCCCTCGACGAGTTCGGCGAGTTCGTGCAGGTGCTTCGTGGCGCGGGTGCTGACTGAGTCGGGGAAATAGCCTCGCCTGTCGGGGTAAACGAGGTGGCAGTTCTTAACTTCGATGAAGTGTTCGCGGCGGCCCTCGCGCAGCCAAAAGTCGCAGCGTGAGTGCGCGTTGATCTTGTACTCGCGGCGCATCTCCTTCCACTTCTTGAACCCGGGCAGAGCGCGGTTGCGAAGCAGTTCCTCGACGAGCATGTTGGGCCGCGCTGTGTTGGCTCCGATGAGCGTGTCGCCAACTTCGACGATCTGCCATGTATACTTGAGGCGGCGTTCAGGGCGGTTTTCGTGCGAAACCCAAACACGCAATCCCGGCATGGCGATGCCTTCCATGCGACCTGTGTTCACACAGTGGGCGACGACGGTTTTTCCGCTATCCAGCTTCACTTCGGCGAGGAATCGATTGTAACGCTTCACGAGGTGACCAGCCAGTAGCGGCTCCGGAAACTTCCATTTGAGAAGCGGAGTTTTGTCGGTGGCCATTACCTACCCGGTTCGTTTGAAGTGAATGATTCGTGGGCACGCAATGAGCTACTGGCTTTCAATCCAATCAATGCCCTCTTTGTAGAGGGCCGCTGCGTTGTCCGGAAACTCATGGCCTTTGCCTTCGAGGACTTTGGTTTCAATCTTCTGAAGCTGCGCACGGAATGCCTCAACCATGTAGGAATGCGAATCTTCGACGAGAGGTGTTTCGTCGCTACCATATATTAGATAGGCAGGAGTTGAAACGCGCCTCATGGCGTCGGCGTTCTTGCTGAGGGAAGGCGCGCGGTATCCAGCGATGGTGACGATGCACTGATACTGTTGATCACCAGCGAGCGCGGCTTCCCAGGCAAGGGCGGCACCCTGTGAATAGCCAATGATGATTAACTCGTCAGTATCAAGATCTCGGTAGTCGACTTGGGCAGTTTCGATCGCTTCGCCGATTCGTCGAGTTTCGGCGGTGAAGTCCGATTCGTCCCAATAGAATAGATCCCTTCCGGCGTAGCGACTTCCTCTCGCGATAATAACGACGCGGCCGGTCATGTCGGCGAGTTCCTGCATGGTGTCTGCGAAGGCGCGAAGATCTTGCGCCGCACCGGGGAGGGCGACGATTCCCTGCGTGGGGTTTTGCGCACCGGTTGGTTCGAGTACTTGATACTCGGGGAAGCGCATGGGGAGGTTTTGCAGCGTTGTGTTGATACTCTTGATGACGGCCGAGAAGCGCGCGGGCTGAGCTTTCAAGCTTGCCAGGTCGGTGTCCTGTTCCAAATGGCTGACATTTAGAAAGCCTTCCGAAACGGCGTTCTCGAGGTAACCGAAAGCGCGGTCAGTTTCACCGGCCTTGGCGGCGAGGCATGCTGCGTTATAGTAGGCATTGGAACTAACACTCTGAAGTACCAGGTCTTCATTGCCGATGCCATCTTCGCGGAGGTGTGTGATCTTGCCGATGAGGTGGTCACTAAGCTCGAGCCCCCTCGCCCAATCCTCGCTCTGGTAGGCAGTACGGATTTGCTTGTTAATACTATCCATCTCCTGTCGATAGGGGGCGAGTTCCTGTGCGCCGGCAAAGCCGATCAGAAAGAAAGTAGAGATGAGAAGTGCGAGTGTGCGTATTGTCATAGCGAATCCAATCAATGGTTGCTGGTTTCTGCGGCTTTCAGTTCCTGTGGCTCTTCGGCGAGCTGATGCGTGGAAAGCATTTCTGTCGCAGTAGCGGAGCGAAAAACGCGGACGCGTTGAATCAGGCCCGCGAGTGTTTCGTCGCCATGCGAATGGAGCGAGCGTTCCTGAATCTCGTGAAAGATATCGCTGGTGAGCGTCTTTCCCTCGCGCGCGATGGGTAGCTCCTCCAAATTCAACCCCGACCCCAACAACTCACTAATTGCGATTTGATCGGGCGGGTGGGCGATCTGCCAGCCATTGTCGCGAATCTCCGTGATGTAGCCGCATTCGGAGAGTCGCTTGAGCATGACGTTGAGATCCTTCTGACCGAGTCCAAGGGCGCGCCGAATTTGAAACTCGGTCAACCCTCCGCCCTCGCCCATGAAGCGTCGGGCGAGAACGACCATAACCACTAGGATCATCCGAGCATCTAAAATAGTTTGTTCCCGAGTCGTTCTTTCTCCCCAAAGGAGCGCGATGTTCTGCGAGACGTA
>JAUIJJ010000281.1 GCA_030431385.1 bacterium
AGGCCGGACTCGGCGCACACGCGCGCGGCCTCCAGCGAGGAGGTGGCATCGGTGCCCACGGGGGGATCGATCTCGACGCTGACGGCGAAGCGGCCTTCCTGAAGCTTCTTCTGAAAGAGCGAGGGCGTGGCGGCTTCCTTGATCTGAACCTGATAATCGTCGGCGCGCTTCGCCTCGGTGATCGGCCCGCTCTCTCCGGGGTTTTTGACCATCTTGATCGAGCCGCTGATGGCGCGGATGTGCTCAGGGTGGCAGCCGCTGCTGCCACCGACGAGACGCGCGCCCTTCATGATGCCTTGACGAAGCAACTCCATGAAGTATTCCGGCGTGGCCATGTTGAGAAACCGGTCGTCGTGGTAGAGGGGCAGCCCAGCGCCAGGCATGAGCGCGAGTGGCTTGGTGACGTGCTGGCCGAGGACTTCGAGAATCTTATTGAGCTGCGCCGGGCCGGGGCCGTCGTTAAGGCCGACGACCTCTGCCGGCAATGCTTCGAGCGCTTCGCCGATGGCCTTGGCGTCGTCGCCAAAGGATGTCTTGCCGTCCTCCCAAACATGCACCATGGCGACGCACGGCGTTTCCGGGGCGATCGACTTGGCCGCTTCCACGGCGAGGCGGAGCGTCGGCAGGTGGCTGAAGGACTCGAAAAACAGCGCGTCGACGCCGCCCTCAATGAGGTACTCGATCTGCTCGCGGTAAACCTCGGTGACCTGCTCTTCAGACGCTTTGTCGAAGTGGCCTTCGAGTTCCTGCCCGGGTGGGCCGACCATTCCCGCGATCCAGGCATCTCCGCTGGCGGCCTCGCGAGCGAGGCGCACACCGGCGAGGTTGATCTCGCGCTTCTTGTCGACAAGACCGTGCTTGGCCAGCTTGAACGCGTTCGCGCCAAAGGTGTTGGTCTCCAGCAGCTCCGCGCCAGCCCTCAGGTACTCCTGGTGAATGTTCTTCACCAGATGAGGACGCGAAAGATTGATGTTTTCGAAGGATTGATTGATATACACGCCCTTGTGGTAGATGAGCGTGGCGAGAGCGCCATCGGTGAGGACGACTCGCTTGGTGAGCTCCTCAAGGAGCGGGGGTTTTTGAGTTTCTAAAGCATGTTCGGACATAGTGGCGTGGACCTTTTCCGCGTTTCCGCGAAGGATATTAGCATATCATGATATCCTGACATGGATGTCAAGGTGAGTCGCCGTTTGGACCGAAGTGCCCGCACCGGTCGGATTGCTTGACTCGCCCTTGGGCGAGTGCAAAGTGAACGTTCGCGCCACCAATCGATTCTGCGAGTAGAGGTGTGTTCCCACGATGAAACGACTTTTGATCGTCATGTTGTCGGCGCTCTTTGCGCTGCTTCTCGCATCCTGCACGAGTGAAGATGAAAGCTCCGATGGCGGAGCTGAGCGCGAGTTACGTATCCAGATCGATCCAGCGGGAAACGAGGTCGAGATGATGAAGACGATCACTCGCCAGTTCACCGAGAGAACCGGGATAGCGGTAAAGACGGTCGTCGGGCCTGCGGGCAGTTCGGAGCGATTGAACCTTTACAGGCAGCTGTTCGGCGCGCGCTCCGCGGATATGGACATCTATCAATTGGACATCATCTGGCCGGGTATCTTCGCGCAGCACCTGGAAGACATGACGCCGGTGCTCGGCGACGATGCTGAGAACTTTTTGGAAGAAACCTTGAATGCATCACAAGTCAGCGGTCGCTTGGTTTCGGTTCCGTTCTTTATCAACGTCGGCGTGCTCTTTTACCGGCCCTCGCTCTTGCAAAAGTATGGTTACGAGGATCCGCCGACGACTTATGAAGAACTGGAAACAATGGCTGCGGCGATTACTGAAGGCGAGCGCGCAGCGGGCAATGATGACTTTTGGGGCTTTGTCTGGCAGGGGCGTTCCTATGAAGGGCTCACTTGCAATGCTATTGAATGGATCGCCAGCGAGGGCGGTGAGTACTTTGACGAAAACGGAGAAGTCACTATCGATAGTGATGCATCGGTTCGTGCTTTGGAACGGGCCGCCCGTTGGCCCGGGTGGATTTCGTCGCCCGACGTTGTCAACTGGATGGAATCCCACGGCGAGAAGGAGTTTACCAATGGCAACGCTGCGTTTCTCCGGGCGTGGCCAACTGCTGGGCCTCGCATTTTAGAGAGCGCCATTGCCGGCGACTTCGCCGTAGCACCGCTGCCTTCGGGGTCAGCGCGACCCGCCGCGAGTCTCGGAGGTTGGGGGCTGGGAGTTAGTAGCTATTCACCAATGAAGGAAGAAGCGAAGGAGTTTGTAAAGTTCTTGGTCTCGCCTGAGATACTGAAACTCCGCGCTGTCGAAGGCGGGTTGATTCCGCCGAGGCCGGATCTTTATCTCGATCCGGAAGTGCAAGAAGCGCTCCCCACGATGAATCAGTATACTGAAATCCTGGCGGCCGCTGTCGCGCGACCATCTACCACCACACAGGATCGCTACGGAGAGGTTTCAGCGGTACTGTTTACCGAAGTCCACGCGGTATTGATTGGTAAACAAACGGCTCAGGAAGCACTCCACAAAATTGAAACGAAAACGATTAGCTTCATGGAGTAGAATCGCTACCCCAGATAGAGCCTCGAACTACTCAGCTCGCTACTTTGTTTTTTGACGGCTGCCTCCAATAGTTGGATCCTCTTCAGGGAACGCCGACTTGCAAAGTAGGCAAAGAATGAAGCGGTTGCCAGCAATATCAAAACGATAGCGGCACCGATGCTCGCTGCGCGGAGAACTCTTGTCTTATCATTAAACTCCGCAAGACTGACATCCACTCGAACAATGGCGACCGGATTGCTCTTGCGCGGGTCCATTACGGGAGCGAACCCACTGATGAACTGGCCTCGGTCGGTCGACGCGATGCCACCGATTGCCCGTGATTCGCGGTATGCTGTTTGCATTTCTTGGGGGGCGTCTTCTAATAGGCTGCCGGGCGGAGCACCACGCTCTTTTGGGGAAATCTCTCCGTCTTGATTCAGATCGACGTCCATCGGATCTGCATCAACCAGCACGCGCCATGTGCTTCCGTTCAACGCTGCTTCGGGGCGGAGAGTTCCCAAGTATCGAATGTCATCATTGGCACGACGGAAAGCATTCAGCTGGTTCAGAACACGCTGAAAGTCGCCCGAATACATATCCCGTTCAGCATCAATCGTTTCAAGATCGCTCGATTTGATTTCATTGGCAGCGACAGTGGCAATGGACTTAACGGAATTATATACTTCATCCCTTATCGCCTGTTCAGCGACGCTTGAAACTGTCCAAATAGAAGCAACAATCAAAATACAGACGATCGCCATCATCGACAATCGCTTCCCTGTAAACAATGGCGGAATGGGAAGTTCCGCCGCCGCTTTGTCCCGCGCGGCTTCAATGCGCTCTGCGAGTTCGCGGTGCAGCCGTTCGTCCTGAACGCGCTCCGCCTGCAACTGGGCGATAATAAAGTCCTCGAATTCGAGGGCTACAATGACATATCTACCGAGAACCCTCGACCTGGCAGTTTCGAGTTCAGGGTTTTCCGGCCAGAGGTGCGAGGCCTGTCCGAGTTTTCGTGAAATGTCGGAGAGCGACTCGTAATCCTTTAACGTCTCCATCTCGGTTGCAGCGATTTCGTTTGTTATCTTACGAGAGGCATCGATGCGCCCCGCCCCGGTGAGGTACTTCTCGACTGCCTCGATGATTTCCGAAACGCTTTCCGGTCGATCTCCCGGGTCTGTATACATACACTTATGTATGATTTCCCGAAGATCGTCCGGCGCATGGTCGGGAAGAGGGATGCAACTATTCATCGCGACCTTATGAAAGACTTCCTTAAACGACCCACCTCGATGCGGCGGTTCTCCCGCAACAAGCTCGAACAGCACGGCGCCTAATAAGTAGATATCTGTGTGCTTACCAAGAAATGCAGTATCGAATCGCGCTTGTTCCGGAGCCATGTAAGAAGGCGACCCGGCAGGGTTCGTCGCGGTATCTAGTGTAAAGAACCTATTGGGATCGACTTCTTCTTCTGAAGCCGCCTCTTCGTCATTCTCGGGCAGGTAAATCCCGAGTCCCCAGTCAAGCAAGAACACTTCCCCGAAGTCCCCGACCATCACCTGTGATGGTTTCAAATCTCTATGTATAACATTGTGGGCGTGTGCAAAATTCACGGCATGCATGACGTCGATGAATATCGGTAGGTGACGACTCAAGAACGACGCGCGGGAATGGGAATTCCGATCCGCCTTGATCAATTCATTCCACGACTTGCCCGTTACCTTCTTCATCGACAGGACCGGGACGTGCTCACCTTCGACTTCCATCGTTCCAAGATCATAAACGGGGACGATGTTGGGATGGTCAAGCTGCGCAGATGTGTAAGCTTCCTTTAAGAATTCTGCGACGTTTTCAGATTTCTTGACGGCGCGCTTGATAGCAACGCGGCGACCGAGGCGAAGCTGAAGCGCCTCCCAAACTTCTCCCTGTCCGCCCTTACCGATTAAGCGGCCCAGGTGATATTCATTGCTCAGATCTGCATGTTCAACGTCGATGGCGTCCCGCTCCATCGCCTCGCGAACCTCCGCAGAAGGCTCCTTGAGGGATCGAGGGGGAGGGGGTGCGACCAATTGGTACGTCGCACCGGGGTCATCTTCGTCCGCGTCTCCGCTGACGGGAAGGATGTGAGTAAGATCCAGGTCTTCGGACATAAGTTCAACTGGTTCGATCAGTATCGTTTCAACGGCGAGAGAAGTCTCTCATGAGTGCGCGCAAATTGCAACAGTATCCGGCTAGAAAAGGGAGGTTCACTTTGGGCCGATTGTCACGAAAAAAAGCCGGAGCAGAAACCTGCTCCGGCGTGAAAGCAATCGTCGCTGGCGGTGTAACTAGTTTACTTCGTGAGTCTTTGCGTGGCGGAGCACTGGAACCTGCTTCCCTTTGTGCTCAACAACATCGAGAGTTCCCTTTGCGACCATTTCGTCACCAACGCGCAGCTCAACCGCGAACTCGCCATCGGGAACGAGAACAACCACGTTCTTGCCATCGTAGAGGGCGAAGCGATTCTGGGCGCCGATGTACTGAATGACCTGCCCGCGGAGGATGACTTCTTCACCTGGCTTCTTGCCGTAGAGAGCGTAGCTCACATCGCGCGCGGGGCGCTCTATGCTCTCTGGCACGTCCAGATCGGAGGCATCGGCAATCTCGACGGCCGCGATCAAATTGAGAATCTTGCTGGCGGAAGCGGCTGTGTCGCCTTCTCCGACGACGGCGACTTTTTGTCCAGCTCGCAGATATCGATCGCCCATATAGTTGTCGAGCCTGACGCGAATGGTGCCCGTCGAGTCTTTGATCTGGAGGTATTCTTTTGTCTGGTCAACAACATCACCCACGACGCTGACAATGGCGCCGGTCTTGGCACGCCTTTGAATATCTCCGATGTTACTTGCGCGGGTTGACGCAGGGCGCTGGCTGGCTTTCTTGATCACGTTAACTTCACTGGGAATGACAATCGTGCGGAAGGTGTGCGTAGAATAGGTTTTCCCGGACAGATCTACAAGGTCACCGCGCTGAAGGCCCGCTTTCTCCAAC
>JAUIJJ010000282.1 GCA_030431385.1 bacterium
GGCCGTCATCGCATTGAACGGGAACTGAACGAGTTTCCATCCCTCCCAATCGATGACGGCGTGGCTCATCCAATAATCGGGGCCTTCGGTCGTGTCGTCTTCGCTGCGAACCGCCAGGGCGATCTTCGCGCCTGTGGCTTTCTTGGAGTGTATCCAGAGTTGAATACCTTCGGCATGACTCAGATCGAGATCGATACGGCTAGCGCGGACGCGGTCGTTATTGGCAGTGTCTTGCCAAAGGCCAGCCGTGCCCTTCTTGACGAGTTCGGTCTCTTTCGCTAGACCGCTCCAACGGCTGGGAACGTCAAAACTCCATAACTCCGAGTCTGCCTGAGCTGAAGCAGCGCAAGCCAACACCATCGTCGTTGCAATCAATCCTGAAAGTTTCTTAGTGCGATTTGCCATTAGCGGCTCCACTCCTTGGTATCACTGCGATAGGGAAATGCTGGAAGTTCATCTTCATTTACCAAGTTCAAATCCGCATAGCCGGTCCATGCGTATCGAACATGTTGGGGATCGGATACATCTGATGCGGAAACAACGACGCGATTCGGGCCTTCAATGCGTGCGCTCGCTGGGCGATAGACGCCATCGTTCGCGGCGACTTCGAAGGCCCGTGGCGGCATCCCGTCGGTCGTCTGCAATGCGCCGCCAAAATTCTCGAACTCGACAACGAGCGAAGCCTCTTCGGGAGTTACCGAAGTAATGACCGGCCCTCGATAGGGGTGCGCTTCGTTGTAGACTTCTGTCAGCGCGGCAGCCGCCAACCGCTCCCCCACTGGCCGTTTCCAGCGCGGGTGAATGTCATCGGCTTCGCCGACGTCCATGGCCGTCACCATCGCCGTGGCAGGAAGGCCGAGCGCGCTCGCCTGCGCCTCACGAATGTACGGGTAGTTGTTGTCGACACCTTCTTTCCCGCCAAAACCAGCCAACTGCACAAACAGGAAGGGAAGCTCCTGCTTCGCCCGGAAAGAGACGGTAGTAATCGTCAGCAGCCCATGAATCCGATTCACCTTGGTACCAGATGATACCTGCGACGGGGATCTTCGTCAGCGGCGCGATCATACCATTGTAAAGTGAACACGGGCGACGGCGCTGCGGATCGCTAGGGCGCGAAGCCGCTCCCGCCTCGTACTGCATGTACTGGGGCGAGTACCGATCCTCGCGTCGTTCGTAGCCGCTCTTGTAGCTTTCAAACTTCGGGTTCTTGCTGAGTGTCGGTTCGCTTGTCCAACAAATGGCAACGGTGCCGCCAACTGCGTTCTCGACAATCCCAACCGGTACGTCCAATTCCGCCTGAAGTTTCCTGCCAAAGTGCCAAGCTACTGCAGAAAAACTGCCCACGGAATCGGGAGACGAGATTCTCCATTCGCCTGGAACATTATCGACTGGAGCTGCCGAATGACGCTCGGTGATGTGGAAGAGGCGAAGCTGATCGTTGCCAGCCTTCTCGCGCCACTCGTCTGCTTCTTTTGACTCTGAGAAGGACCAGTTCATGTTCGATTGGCCGCTCGCGACCCAGACTTCGCCGACGTAAATGTCAGAGAACTGGCGCGACGCGCCTGAACTGGTTTCGATGCCGATCTCGAAGGGACCGCCTGCTTTCATTGGCGGAAAAGTCGCGCGCCATTCCTGCTTCTTGATCGTCGCGCTCGTCTGCAAATTGAGGCCCGCGCCAGTCAAAGTAACAGTCACTGTGTCGCCATCGGTACCGTAACCCGGAATGACGATTTCCTCACCGCGTTGGAGAACAGCGTGGTCGCTGATCGTGCCATGAACTTCGAGGTATGGGCTCGCGCTCACGCCGCCAGCACTCGCAAGAGTGGCCACAAAGAAGGGGATCATCAGCGATTTAAAGACTCTCATCGCGACCCACCTTCTCTGCATCGAGCCGCTTGTGCAGGTCCTTAAAAATCGAACCATTCAGCTGGCTCGGCGACACAATCGCCCTTACGACAGAATCCTCATATCTTTCCTGCAATTGAGCGATAAAGAGGCTGCGAGGTTCGACATGCTTGCCATGCGACTCATAGATGCCGTCTTCGCCTTTGTACTCGTTGATCACGCGATCGCCGATGCAACCAACCGCCAGATTCCAACTCGTCGGAGGGCTTTGAACGGTGAAGGAAGACCCTTCGCAATTCCACAGAACGTTCTGCGCGCCTGCCCAGCCGTGACCCGTGCCGCGATTGGCGCGATTGCGCGCGCGGATGACGCCACCTCGGATGTTATCCCAGAGCGTACCCATGGCCCAGCGATGGTGCGGGCCAATGTCCTCGTGAGTATTGACTGCCAAGCAATCGACAAACGCGTTGGGTCCACCAGTTCGTGAACCGGTTATGAAATCATGGCGGCCGCCGCGGGTCGCACAGCGCTGAACCAAACTGCGTTGTCCGATGAGGTAAAAGCTATAACGCCGACCGCCGGTGATGCGCGACGCGGGATCGAGGCACAGGCTATCCTCCACCGTGACGAAGCGGGCGTGCCGATCGACCGTCACCGCAGACCGAACGAAGTGCTTCGCCACAACATCGCGCACCCAAATATTCTCTGCTCTGTTGATCAGAATGCCTTCGGTCGCGTGGGCTTCGTCTGACTCTTCCTGCCCTTCAGCATACTCTGACACGAGACGGAGGTTTTCGAACCCTACGTTCTGAAGTCGATCTGGCCAGGCGTACTTGACCACGTGACCGCCGCCGTACTTCTGATCCAATGCCTGCGGCATCGGGGCATCTAAAGTGAGCACGTTGCCAGCGATTGCAGTGATCTCTCGTTCGAAATTGAAAACGTATCCTTCCGCCGTCCAGTTGCTGACGACGCCGCCTTCGGGCCGTGGCGGCAGGTCGTCCATTCCGATGTCTGAGATCCACTGATCGCTCGCGGGGCGACTAACGCGCACGCGATCGCCCACCGAGAATGACGAGGCGTCTGCTAACTCGATTGTCGATGCCCCAACGGGGACTCGGGCCTGAGCCATTTGGGTGATTGTCGATTCGTCTTCGATGGGTTCGGAGCCGCCGACTGCTTCGATAAGTGGCCGCCGCTCATCACCGGTCGCGATGAGGACCGTGCCGCTGCTGGCGGAACCGCTTCCGCGCAAGACTATGCCGTCGACGCCAACGGTAAGCTTACCGCCGATTCGGTAGGCGCCGGGGTCGAAGACCAGCGCGCCGCGGAATCCGCCTTCGTTCAGTGGCAGTTTTCCGATTGAGTCGATGGCTTTCTGGACACGAGCCGTATCGTCCTCGGTTCCCCCGGAAGGAGCGATACGCGCGGATTCTGGAACATTTGGAATCGCCGTCCCACCACCGCCAAAACCGACCGGTGAAAAGTCGGGTACGCGGTCGCCTTCGGGAAAAGCTCCGTATTGAAGCTTGCCGTCGGCAATCCATACGGACTTGCTCTGCTGAGCCATCACGCTGAGTGACAGCGCCATAAAACAGCTCATCAGAAATGCAAGTCTCGCGAGTCTCATCAGTTACGGCCCGTTGTCATTTCTGGTACTCCAGCGTCTGCTGTCAGCGTCCCGTCTTCAGCGATCTTCGAAGCGAAGGTCGTCGGCTCATGGAAGGTCCACTCGTGGTGTTCGCTGGGAATCCGTACGTAGGTAGCGTCGCGAACCGCGACGATGCTCTCGCCCTTTGCCGCCTTGCGGTAGAATGCAAACGTTCCGTCAGTTTCGAAGCCGCCGGTGCTCACCGGTTGACGATTCGCCTGAGCGATAAACACGTCCGTCGCGTCGCCTCGCTTCACCTCAGCAGCGCGGAAATCGGCACCAGAGAGGTCTCGCATTTGAGGGGCGGCCGCGCCCACGCTTGTCGGAACGAAAATCTGGAGGAATGCTTCTTTGTCTGTCGTCTGGTCGAGGCTGAGGTACGGATACAAGGCGTAGTCACCCTTGATGTAAGTGACCTCGCCCTCGTGCTCACCAATACGTGCAGACCCGCCGCCGAGATGGAGAGAATGGAGTACTGCTGCGTTTCCGTAAGAGTCGTCTTCGTAGCGCCATGTGCGCTGCGACCCCTCGCCACTCAAGGTGCTGCGGCCACCGTGAAACAGCACGCTGATCTCTCGCGGTGAAGGAAGGTCGACGATATCGGCGACGACGAAGTAGTCCTCGCCGGGGAAGGCAACCGCCCGACTGTGCGTTCCGCCAGTGGCATAGATAGCAATCTTTTCTTCGAAGTCGAAGTAGTCTGTGTCGATGCGATGTTTCATCGTCGGCGGCACGCTCGGCGCGTGATCGATCGGCGCTTCGCCATCGACGGTAATGACATTGTGTGCGCGTGCCGTGCGATACCACTCGGTGCGGATCGCCTCGCCATAGCTCTTTCGCGAGTAACCCGAATCCGAGCCCATCATCTGGCCCACCGCGCTGAACGTGAAACTGAGATGGTCAAAGTGCTGATGGTTGTCGGCTTCGGCGATGCCCTGAAACATCAGGAATCGCTGCTGTTCGACCGGATCGGTCCAACCGCTGCGAAGAATGCTCACGCCGGAATCCAGAAAAACAGTCGGCGAATGGGAGGGCTGTACTGCCTTCACTGTCGGGTCATAGGTCAGGAACTCAAGTAGCGGTTTCGAGTAATCCCACGACGCGCCAGAGTAATTGAACCCAGTCGTGCGTTCGGACTCGTGGAACGCTTCCATGTCAGTCGTCTCCCAGTTCCATGCGAGCACCTGAGAGAGATCGCCTTCAGGGAGAAGGTACGTCTTCGCCCCCTTGTACGCTGCGGCGATCATAAACGAAGGATACGGCCTGAGGTACGAGTCCTCTGTCATGGGCATCCAACCGCGACTCGAACGCATTGCAACCGGAGCCTCGAAGGCTGGCTGAAAATCAGGAAAGAGATCGACGGAGGAAACGTTACGGTAGTGGTAGAGAAATGGAACAAAATTGATGAACGAGAAGATGTAGTAGTGCGACCCCTCGCGGTAGATGCCGTCTTCGCTGAAGAACGCCGCCAGCTCGCTCGGGTCGAGGCGCGACCAGGCTGCGATGAAGGCCCGCACGATGCGCTCGTTCTCCTGCTCGGTTCGTCTATCGGACATCGGTGCGTCGTCCTGCTCTTTTGGAGGGTCGTTCGGGGCGAGAGCCGCCGGCGACTCCGGGCAACACGGCGGCGATCCGTCGGGGCTGTCGAGGTCACCGTCCGGAGAAGCGCGTCATTCGTGCTCTGCCACGAAGTAGGTCAGGCTGCGGATGAGCTCGTCTTCGACGACGAAGAGGTCGACGACGTGGACCGCCGATCCGTCCGCCAGCGCGATCTCGATTTCGGCCGCGACGCGATTCTCCGAGGCCATCAGCTCGCCGACGATCGAAGGCGTCGGGCCGGCGTTCTCGATCACGCCGGCGTAGAACGCCCGGATCGCTTCTCTACCGCGCTTGCGGTCCCCGAGACCCACCAGGGTTGCGTCTTCATGGAAGAGCTCCGCCACGTCGGGGCGGCGCTCTCGAACCCGGTCGAAATAACGTCGGACGATCGCTTCGGCGGTGGTCGACATTGCCAACGGCTAGGCCTTCTGGTCCGCTTCGAGCCTGGCGATCGGCTTGTCGGTGAAGAGATAGTCCTTG
>JAUIJJ010000283.1 GCA_030431385.1 bacterium
TAGCCCTTCGATGCCTCGTGCTTGATCACCACGCCGGACCCGGTCACGGTGCGCTGCCAAAAGTCGCCCGGCTGGTTCTCCAGAAGATAGCGGAGCAGTTCTTCGTTGAGCTCGCGATCATCGGTGCTGGATCTGTTGCCGATGGGCTCGATCGTCAGATTGACGACCTGCGGCAGCACGTTCTCGGCTACCTCGATGAAGACGTCAGGGGAGAGCTGCCGCTTGCTGGATTCGGCGTAAGCTTGCGGAACAATGGTAGGGGCTCCGAGAGTCAGAGCGAGTACAACGGTGAGCAGACCCAAACGCCTTGTCATGTGATGCGACCTCCTGAGAGACTGATAATGCCTAACATGCACAAACAACCACCAGTCTCGCAAACAAAGATTATACCGCCACGCTCCGAAAAGTCAGCCGAGGTTGTTCCACGGCGTTCTGTCCCAAAGACCGCCCCGGGAATGCAGAGGTTTGATTTCCGGAAGCATCCTGCTAAAAACACCGCATTTTTCTGTGGTGCAACCGATTCATGAAACCTGAACCAGCCGCCGCCGCCGCTGATGCGATCAGAGACAAGGCCCATGAATTGGGCTTCTCATGGTTCGCAACCGCGCCAGTTGGGCGATTGGAGCGTGAGCTCGAAGACCTGCGGGGCTGGCTCGTCGAAGGACGACACGGCGATATGGCATGGCTCGCCAAGGATCCAGACCGCCGCGCCGACCCGGAACTCGTGCTCGAAGGCTGCCGCACGGTCGTGGTGGTGGGGCTCAACTATCTCCGCGAACCTCTCCCGAAGATCGACGAATTGAGGGGTGAAAACGAGGCCCGTTCTGCTGTCGGGAAGATCAGTCGATACGCCCGCACCCGCGACTATCATCGTGTCATTGAGAAACTACTGCGCAAATTGGCGCGGTTCATCGACGCAACTGTGCCTGCCGCGCACTCTCGGGGGTACGTTGATTACGGACCCGTCATGGAACGCCCTTGGGCGAAGCGTGCCGGTATCGGCTTCTTGGGAAAACACACCCTACTCATTCACCCGAAAGAGGGCAGCTTCCACTTCCTCGGGGTGATACTCACGACTGCGGTGCTCGACGAACAGGCCGCCGAAGTCGCGCCATCGGCGGTGGCCGGATGCGGTGATTGCCGCCGGTGCATCGACGCCTGCCCGACCGGCGCCATCACTGCCGAATGGCAGCTCGACGCGCGGCGCTGCCTCTCCTATCTGACGATTGAAAAGCAGGGAGCCTACGAAGAACCGGCGCCCGGCCCGAACAAGGGATGGGTGTTCGGCTGCGACATCTGTCAGGAGGTCTGCCCCTACAATCAGGCTCGCGCGCGCCATACGGAGGACTCGGCGCTGGGGCCTCTGCTGATCGATGGGGAGGTTTCTCTCAGAGATCTGATCGGAAACCCGGAGGGATTCTTGAGCCAGTTCGAGGGGACTTCCTCGCCGCTCAAGCGCACCGGCGCGGAGGGGCTGTTACGCAACGCCATCGCTGTCGCCAGCGAACTTGGCGACCCGAGGCTCAACGAATACCTTAGCGCGGTGGAAGAGGACGAATCGAGGCCGCAGTGGCTCCGCGAGATGGCCCGAGCGGCGAAAACTGCCTGAAAATCAGCCGATTTTGTTTCTTGCCATTGTTTAGGTCTTAGCGATTCCCTAGCGGGAACTGCGCTGAAGGAACCGGCCTTGGCAAGACGACGACAGAAGAAAGTGGAATCAGCGCCCTTCCGCCGTGGGGCGGACGACGTGATCGACGACAATCCGAAGCTCTTCCTCCCCGGCGGCAAGAAGCGGGGGCGGGCCAGTAAGCGGAAAGCCGCGCCTTCGCGATCGGAAGCGCAGGCTACTGGTCCCGGCTTTCTGTTCCGGACGGTGCGCGCATTCGGTTACCTGGTGGTGATCGTGCAGTGCGCGCTCGCTGGTGCGAGTGTCGGCGGCATCGCGGCGTATCTCCACAAAGCACCGCCGATTGAGGAAGTGGAGTCCTACCGCCCGCCAGAGACAACGATGCTGTTAGATCGCGACGGGAAGCCGCTGGCGGCGCTGTTTGAGCAGCGGCGAATTGTTGTCCCGATTGAGTCACTTCCTACCTATCTCCCCGAGGCGTTCGTCGCCATCGAGGACAATCGCTTTCGCCAACACGTAGGCGTTGATCCTGTCGGGTTGCTTCGCGCGGTCGCGATTAACCTGATGCGCGGGCGGCTGACGCAGGGTGGCTCGACGATCACTCAGCAGACGGTTCGTAACCTGTTGCCGTCTATTGGCTTTCAACGCTCGATCAAGCGCAAGGTGCTGGAGGCGCTGGTCGCTCTCCAGATGGAACGCTACCATACCAAGTCGCAGATATTAGAAGTTTACCTGAATCAGATTTACCTCGGCAGTGGGAACTACGGCGTCGAGGCGGCGTCGCGTGCTTACTTCGGGAAGCCTGCGGGGGAGCTCGATTACGTTGAGGCGGCGACGCTCGCCGGCCTTCCCCAGATCCCCGAGCGCTACTCGCCGCTCAATGATCCTGAAGCCGCGCGCAATCGTCGTGATCAGGTGCTCGTGAAAATGTGGGAACACGGCATCATCACTGATGATCAGTTTGAGCGCGGAGTCGTGCGTTCTGTGGTTGTGAGCCCCGACCGCATCCCCGCTGGCGACGCGGCATACTTCGTCGACGCTGTGCGCCGATACTTCACTGAACACCCTGACCTCGATGGGCGGCGATTGCATCAGGCGGGTTGGCAGGTTCGCACGACACTCGACCAAAACCTCCAGAAGCTTGCTGAGGAGATTCTCCCCGCCGGCTTGGATAAAGCCGAGGAGACATGGCTGACGTCGCGGAAGCTTCGTTTTCGCGAGGAGCGGGAAACGCCCGCCTACTACCAGCCGCCGCGCCGCGGACAGGTTCGCATGGCGAAGGTGTTTCGGGTTTTCGAAAACTCCATCGTCGTCGAGCTGCCCTCGGGGTGGCGCGCTGACCTGGAAATCCCGGAAGCCGCCGCGAAATTTTTTGAGGACGTCTCCGTTGGTGATGGGGTCGATCTGGTCGTCACGAAGAGCGACGCCAACCGCAGATTGTTCTACGGTGAGCTGATGCCGAAGCGTCGGCTGCAGGGCGCATTGGTTTGCCTCGATTCGCGCAGCGGCGATGTCCGCGCGCTCGTCGGAGGGAAGGACTTCACCGACTGGAGCAACAACGGCATGTTCAACCGCGCCGTGCTCGCTCGGAGGCAGGCTGGCTCGACTCTCAAGCCGCTCTTTTTCGGCGCGGCGCTGGAGAAGGGCTTCACGCCGTGGTCGACGATCATGGACAGCCCGATGAGTTTCTCCGACGGATATGCCCCGCGAAACTACGAGAAACGGTTCTTTGGCGAGACGAGTCTTCAGGAGGCTCTGGCCCACAGCCGAAACGTCGTGACCATCAAACTCATCCAACAGGTCGGCCTGCGAAACGCGCTGGCGTATGTTGCGAGCTTCCAGCGAGTCGGCAGCGAGCGGTGGAAACTTCCGCGAGAGTGGCCGGTAGTGCTTGGCACGTCGGATGTCACGCCATTGGAAATCGCTGCTGCCTACCAGCCGCTGGCGAACAACGGGCTCGCCAAGGGTCCGCGATTCATCGAGGGCGTGTGGACCAATGAGGACCGCGAGCCGCTCGGCTTCGAGCCAAGAGAGCCGGAGGTGCTCCTCGGGAGCCAATCCGCCGCGTCGATGAGCCAGATGCTACTCGCTGTCATGACGGAGGGCACCGGCGCGAGCCTCCGTCCGATGCTGCCGCCTAGTCTCCGCGACAAGGTGGCCGGAAAGTCAGGGACTACCAACGACAATCGGGACGCGTGGTTCGCGGGGTTTACTCCCTACGAGGTGATTGTGGTTTGGGTCGGCTTCGACCAGCCACTGCCACTGGGGCCGGGGCTGACAGGAAGCCGCGCCGCCGGGCCGATCTGGGCAGAGTTCGCCGCGCAGGTGTGGGAAAGCAAGTCGGCTCTTGAGCGCATGAAAGACCTCCCTTTGCCCAGTGGCTACACTTGGGAAGCTGTCTCGCCGGTGGACGGTCGGGTCCTACACCCCGGGACGCCCCAATGGATCGATCCTCCTCACTGGCGCGCGCTGCCTACTTCTGATTTGCCGCACACCACTACCGCCTCACTTGTCAGGCACTGATATTCGTTTTGCATCCGCTCCGTGACTCCGCGAGTGTTCCCTCAACCTCGCCGACGGAGCCCTGACCATTGAAGTTCTTCAATGAGCGCAACCTAACCATTTCACTCGCTGTGGGAATCATTCTCGGAATCGTGTTCGGGATTCTCGCGCAAGGGCCATACGAGGCGCGGATCGATGGCGAAGTCGCGTCCCGGCCTTGGCTCGTCGCATTCATTGAGAGCATGGGGATTTTCGGGTCTCTGTTCATTGGCGCATTGAAAATGGTCGTCGTCCCGATCGTGCTCTTTTCTGTTACGAGCGGCATCGCGAACCTTCAGGGAGGGAACGAGGTCGGACGGAAGATGACAAAGACGGTCGCCTACTTTCTTGCGACCAGTTTCATCGCAGTCCTGATCGGGATTTTGTTCACGAACGTCATCGGCCCCGGCAAGGGAGGCGACCCGGACGAGCTCAAGTCGCGACTGCCGCAATCTGCGATGGTGAGCGCCGAGGGCAAACAGGCGAGCGTCGCCGATGCCGCGCCAAAAACGCTCCTCGAATTTGTCGACAAGCAGATCGACAACCTCTTCATGAATCCATTCCAGGCGCTGGCGGAAATGAACCTGACCGGCGTCGTGTTCTTTTCCATTCTGCTCGGGCTGATGCTGATGCTCTGCGGCGAGAGAGCATCGCCGGCGATTGCGTTCTTTAGTGCGATGAACGAGGCGTTGATGAAGATGGTCCAGATCGTCATCTGGCTCGCGCCGGTTGGTGTCTTCGCGCTGGCGGCGAACCTGCTGATGAATCTGGGGCCTGAAGTGATCGGCATGTTGGGCAAGTATTTCCTCACGGTTGTGCTCGCGCTGGCGACCCATCTTCTGATTGTTCATCCGCTCATTCTGAAGTTCGTGTGCGGGTACAGTCCTCTCAAGTTTTTCGCGGGCGTGAAGGAAGCACTCCTTCTCGCGGTGAGCACCGCTTCGTCCTCGGCGACGCTCCCCGTTACCTTACGAGTCGTTGAGGAAAACCTCGGCGTCGACAAGCGGTCGGCGGATTTCGTGCTCCCCATGGGAGCGACCATCAACATGGATGGGACTGCGCTGTACGAGGCAGTCGCGGCGATGTTTGTCGCTCAGCTTCTCGGTGTTGAGCTGGGAATCGGACAACAGTTTCTCGTCTTCTTCACGGCGACGCTCGACAGCGGCTTCGCCGCCGGGGACGAGTCGCTGGACGTCGCCCTATTCGGCGAAGACGAAATCCCCTGGGACGAGATCGCATTCCGCAGCGGTGTGTTCGCGCTGCGCAAGTACTTCGAGGACGCCGGGCAGAACAACGGCGTCCATATTCACGAGGTGGTATTCAACCGCGGGAAGGAGTAGCGCTATTCTCCGAGCGTGGAAGCGATGGCTTCCGTAA
>JAUIJJ010000284.1 GCA_030431385.1 bacterium
CATCAGATGTGGGGCGGTTTCTTCGAGCCAAGGCTCATCTATTGTGCTCGCCAACGACACACGCGCCTCGGCTCTGTCCTGAGTTTCAAACGGATCCAAACTGAGGAAGAGTTTACTCTCTCGAACAATCGATGCGGGTTCCAATTCGACTCCGCGCCCGCCGACCATGAGGCCCTTCGAACGACTTCCCTCGCGGCGAACTGTCACGCGATCCGGGTAGGCGCAGAGTAGGAGTTTGAGGAGCACATAGTCGCGGGAATTCATCTGGTTAGTCCAACTTCAGCTCACTAGCAATGGCATCTAAATCGGGCTCGACTGGTTCGGGAAGGGCGGCCCAGCGGAGAGCCGATGCCGTATCTTTCAAACCGGTGCCGGTGAGCACAACGCACACTGAATCGGTCGGGGAGATGATCTGCCTCTCGCGCGCGAGCAGCGCTCCCGCCCACCCGGCCGCGCTGCTCGGTTCGGTGAACAGTCCAGCGTCGGCGGCCAACTGTATATGGGCGGCGCGTATGGAATCTTCACTAACGGAAAGTGCGCTCCCATTCGA
The DNA here is from genome assembly GCA_030431385.1 of bacterium. Classification (GTDB taxonomy): domain Bacteria; phylum Sumerlaeota; class Sumerlaeia; order SLMS01; family SLMS01; genus JAUIJJ01. The sequence continues at coordinate 551 of JAUIJJ010000284.1, forward strand.
ATTGCGTATCGCTCGCAATGCCATGACTCCGCTTTGTGGCGCATCAACGACAATGGACTCCGCGTGAGAACTCGAAGGGCGCAGGACTTCTGGAATCGAGACTCCCGACTCGAAGGCGCGGACGACAGCATTGGCTCCTTCTGCCTGAACCGCGATCAACCTCGGCAGTTTTTGGATTAACCCCAACGATTTGAAATCTCTGAAGCCTTTCTCGATGCCTGATAAAATGTTACCATCACCGACCGACACAACGACGACATCCGGAGGGTTCCAATCGGTCTGCTCGGATATCTCGAACGAGCCCGTCCGCTTTCCATCGGTCGTGTACGGATTGAAGCCCGTGTTGCGGTTCAGCCATCCGAATCGACGGCTGGCCGCGAGCGAAATCCCGAGACACGTATCATAGCTCCCCCTTATCCGGACGACCGTCGCGCCGCAGGCGAGCATCTGACAGAGTTTACCCTGAGGTGCTGTTTCCGGAACGAACACGACAGCACGAATCCCGACGGAGGCAGATTGAACGGCGAGCGCCGAAGCTGCGTTTCCCGTCGATGCCGCGACAATGGTATCAATTCCCGACTCGACCGCTCGCGCGACAACGAGCTCCGAAGCGCGATCCTTGTAAGAGCCAGACGGATTCCTACCTTCATCCTTAAAGTACAACTTACCGAAACCGAAGCGCTCCGCGAGGCGTTCGCCGACAACGAGAGCCGTGCCGCCGGTCTTCATCGGAGGGAGCGAACTCTGCGGCGATTCGAGCGGCATCAACTGCTGATAGCGTCTCGTCGAAAACCCGACCGGTTCAAGCTCTCGGAAACTACTAGCAGTGACGAGCGCCCGTCCGAGTTCCCAATCGTACTGAAGCTCGAGCGTACCTCGCAACACTCCCCCCAGCTCTGTGAGAGACTCGCCCTCCGGCGATAGATAACTCACTTCGTCGGGTCGGAAAGTCTTTCCAGACTCTATATCCAGCAGCTGGTAGGGTAGCATAGAAACTCCAATCGAGTTACACAATCACAGACCACAATGGACATCGATCTGGCGGGTGCAAGCAAACACATTTACAGCGCACTTGAAGATTTTTCAGCCTGCCCGATTCGGCTTGTTTCGCGCCTCATCACCGCTAGAATGCCCGTGCCATGGCAGAGGAAACGGAACAAAAAATACCACTATCCCAAACGGAAGACCTTGAAGAGGTTCTCAATCAGATACCCGCACGTCCTGGCGTTTATCTAATGAAAGATCATCAGGAGAAGGTGATCTACATCGGCAAGGCGGCGAACCTGAGGACGCGCGTGCGCTCTTACTATCGCGAGGCTGGGGACTCTCGGTTCTCCATTCAGTTCCTTCGCCGCCGTGTGACGACGATTGATACGATTATCACAGATTCCGAGAAGGAAGCCCTACTTCTCGAAAACACGCTGATCAAGAAACACAAACCCCGGTACAACATCCGGCTGAGGGACGACAAAACCTACATCTCGCTGCGCCTAGACGTATCGCATGAGTGGCCACGGGTGCACAGATTTCGCCGCCCCAAGACCGGCGACAAAGCACTGTACTTCGGACCCTATTCGAGTAGCAGCGCAGTCAACGAGACGATCCGGTTCGTGCAGAAACTGTTCCCGCTCCGGTCCTGTCCAGATAGTGTGCTCTACAATCGAGCGCGCCCGTGTATCCTACATCAGATCGAAAGATGTTCCGCGCCATGCGTCGGGTTGGTCGACCATGAGCAATACAACGACTATGTAGAACAGACAATCATGTTTCTGAAAGGAAAGAAAGAGGACGTCATTCAGTTGCTGAGGGATAGAATGGAGCAATACAGCGAGGAGCTTGCTTTCGAAAAAGCAGCGATGATCAGAGACCGGCTCCGCGCGATTGAGAAAACGATTGAACGCGAGAAAGTCGCTGGTCACAGACGCTTTGAAAGGGACGTCGTCGCTCTGGCTCGCGATCAAGGACGCATGTTGCTAACTGTTCTTCAGTATAGAAAGGGTATTCTCAGCGGGACGAGGCACTTCGACTTTCGCGATCATGGACAACAGGAATCGGAAGTGATGGGTAGTTTCCTTAGCCAGTTCTACCTAACCTCTTCCGACATTCCGCGAGATATTCTGGTGTCCATAACTCCCATAGACCATGAATCGCTTCAAGCAACATTGCAGGAGCTACGAGAAAGCCGCGTGCGGCTGATATCTCCCCAAAGAGGTGACAAGCGCAGACTTATCGAGATGGCGGAAACAAATGCGAAACTTGAACTTGAAAAGCGATTGGCCGGTATCAAGTCGCGAGATGTGGTCATCAAAGACTTGCAGCAAAAACTGAAGCTCCCCACCGAACCGCGTCGTATCGAGTGTTTTGACATTTCGAATATTCAGGGTACGTTCGTCGTCGGATCGATGACGAGCATGATCGACGGGGAACCTGATAAGAGCAGTTATCGACGTTTCAAGATCAGGACTGTGGAGGGACAGGATGACTTCGCATCCATGAGAGAAGTCCTCACTCGTCGGTACTCGCGAGTGATCAGAGAGAAGGGCGAACTTCCAGACCTGATAGTAATCGACGGCGGAAAGGGCCAACTGGGAATCGCCGTAGAAGTGTTGAAAGAACTCAAACTACTCGGAAATGTTCCGGTGTGTGGTTTGGCGAAAGCGCGTCCCCAAACTCCAAGGCGGACAAATTCTACTCAAGGGAACCTGATCACGGAGGAGCGAGTCTTTACTCCCAATAGAAAGCTACCGATTCGATTCGACCAGAGTGATCCGGCCTTGTTTCTGCTCACTAGAATCAGAGATGAAGCACACCGATTCGGCGTTTCCTACCATCGAAAACTGCGATCAGCCAGTAGCCTGAAGAGTGGTTTGGAGGAGATTCCCGGCGTTGGAGCAAAGAGGCGTAATGTCCTGCTGAGTCACTTCGGAAGTTTGACTCGACTCAAGAAAGCGAGCCTCGAAGACATCATCAACACACCCGGAATTCCCGAAACAACGGCCAAAGAGATTTACAGCTTCTTACACTCAACCTCCTAGCAATCGAACGATCCTCATGGCGAGCCACCGATTGTCGGCGACGAACCTGTAGATGATGCTTGCGAAGAATGGGTAAAGTGGAACACGTCGATGTAGGGAATGGAGAACTCTGTATTTAGATGTGTAAGAGGCAAGTCGAGCGACGGCTTCCGCTCCCTGAAAAAATTGACCGCTCGTCTCGACGAAATGAACGGCTCTCCTCAGATCGTCGGCCTTGATCACTTCAAATCTATCGTCCAATGTCTGAAAAGGTACAAACTCAATGTCACCTGTTAAATGGTTCTGCGCATGGTTTACACACCAGATACAAAAATCGCACTCTCCGTCGTAGATTGCGACGGGAATATCCGGAATATCTGAGACACACTTGGATTCGTTTTTCATTTGCTAAACCGAATCCGCCTCAGCAAAAGTGAATTTCCAATAACGGATACGCTGCTCAATGACATGGCGAACGCGGCATAGATAGGCGCAAGAAGCCCGAAAGCTGCGACTGGAATCAGGATGACGTTGTAGAAAAATGCCCAGAAGAGGTTTTGTCTGATCTTGTTCATCGTGGCTCGACTGAGGTGAATCGCATCTGAAACGCCATTCAGATCGCCGCTAACCAATGTAATTGAGCTAGTCTCCTTCGCCACGTCTGTCCCTGTACCCAATGCAATTCCGATATCCGCCTGAGCCAATGCTGGAGCATCATTGATACCGTCGCCAACCATAGCGATGATATGCCCGGCTTCTTGCAGTTGCCTCGTCTTCTCGGCCTTCTGATCGGGTTTCACCTCCGCCAAGACGTTCTCTTTGGGAATCCCAACTTGGGAAGCTACTGTTTGTGCAGTTCTAGGGTTGTCACCTGTAATCAACCATACCGCGACATTCTCAGTCGATTGCAGTCGATTAACGGCGTTTTCTGAATTGGGTTTGACCGTATCTGCGACCGCGATAAGGCCAAGAAAACAAGGGCTCGGCTCAACTTCGCCAACTAGCAAAACCGTCTTTCCTTCCCCCTCCCATTGTTCTTTGAGGGATTCGCTTTCATCATCCATCGATAGGTCATTGGCTGACATGTATTGCTTGTTACCAATGAGCACTAAACGCCCATCAACGCGCCCCCTGACACCCTCTCCTGTAACGGTTTCAAAAGACTCAGATTCGACAAGATCAATAGTTTGTTTCTTAGCGTACCTCACAACGGCAGCGGCTAGAGGGTGCTCGCTGTTGTTTTCGACTGACGCAGTCAGTTTGATCAGAGCCTCTTCGGAGAGAGAGAGGCTAGCGACATTGGTAACGCTTGGCTTGCCTTCTGTGATAGTACCTGTCTTGTCGAGAATGACGACATCTAAGCCGCGCGCGCGTTCAATTGCTGCCGCATCTCTGATTAGAATTCCGTTTCGCGCACCGACGCCCGTGCCCACCAAAATCGCAGTCGGGGTCGCTAGTCCCAGAGCACATGGACAGGCGATAATCAGCACGGCGACAGCAGCCAACACGGCAGCCGAAACTCCTGCCCCAACCAGCAACCAGCCAACTAATGTGATGATTGCGATCACAATGACGATCGGCACGAAAACACCTGAAATGGAATCTGCCAACCGCTGAACGTTTGTTTTACTTTCCTGTGCTTTCTCGACCATTTCGATGATTCGGTACAAAACCGTTTCTTCACCCACATGACTTGCTCGGACCTTGAGAGCACCGCTGAGATTGATCGTCGCGCCGGTGACCTCATCTCCTACTGTTTTCTCGACCGGCATCGATTCACCGGTAAGCATTGATTCGTCGACTGTTGAGTCACCGATCTCGACGATTCCATTAGGATCGACGGGGAAGCGAGTCAGGGATCGAGGATCTTTCCGAACGAGGTTCACCCGCCGGGTAAAATCCCCGAGACTTCAGATAATTGGTAGTAACTTCCAATTCCTCAGTGAA
>JAUIJJ010000285.1 GCA_030431385.1 bacterium
ATATCGGCACAGTTCCGCAATCACTCGCCATCTATGAAGAGCTATCAGCCGAGGAGAACCTCCGGTTTTTCGGCAAGTTGTACGGCTTGAATGGAAAGAAGCTTTCCATCCGGGTCGACGAAACGTTGGAACTCACGCGGCTTTCTGATCGCCGGAAGGAACGCGTCGCCAACTATTCCGGCGGAATGAAGCGGCGGCTCAACATCGCGTGTTCCCTAATGCACGAGCCGAGCGTCCTGTTCTTTGACGAACCGACGGTCGGCGTCGATCCTCAGTCGCGAAACCTGATCTTCGACAATATCGAATTGCTGAAAAGTCAGGGCACGACCATTATATATACGACACACTATATGGAAGAAGCGGAGCGGTTGTGTGATCGCATCGCAATCATGGACCACGGGAAACTTCTCGCGATCGATAACATGGAGGGGCTTGTGAATCAGCACGGAGGCCTATCAACTGTCGTGGTTGAATTCGCCAGCCCGCCTGAGAACGGCGCGGAATTGCCCGGCCAGTTGGAAGGAAACACGCTTCGGACGGAAACCGACCAACCGTTCGAAGTCATCGCCCAACTCGGATCACTCGGCCTGCGTGTTCTGCGTATGGAAGTCCATCGCGCAAGCCTTGAAACCGTTTTTCTCAACCTGACAGGCAGGAGCCTACGCGACTCATGAATGTGATTCTCAGCCTCGCGCTCAAAGACATGCTGCTTCTTTGGAGGGACAAGGCAGGCCTCTTCTTCGTCTTGGGGTTCCCCGTTGTTTTCGCGCTCTTCTTCGGTTCGATCTATGGTGGAGCTGGAAACAACGGAGGTTCCGGATCTATCAACCTGGCCGTCGTGGACGCCGATCAGTCCGAATTCTCTGCCGAATACATATCGACTTTGCAAACCCACGATGCGGTGCGCGTTTACCTGACATCCGGCGAAGATCAGATTCCCTTGGAAGAGGAGCGTGCCCTCGATGGTGTCCGTCGAGGGACCTACACAGCCGCCCTCATTATCCCTTCAGGTTTTGAAGTCTTTCCCGACATGTTGAACTCGCCCGATGCAAAGTTACGAGTCGCCATCGATCCCTCTCGTTCAGCAGAAGGCGGCTTTCTGGAAGGCGTCCTCATACAGACTATGTTCGAGTCGTTGCAGAACCGGTTCGCCAGCAAGGATTACGTCAACGAACTCCTTGCGGATGCACTTAATGGAGTTGTGGCGGCGGAAGACATCAGCAGCACGCAGAAGGTCATCTTTCAGACATTCCTCTTCAGCATACAGTCCTTCATCAACACAGTTGATACGGACCTCTATCTGGAGGGTATCGGGATGGCGCCAGCGGCTGAGGGCGATTCCGAGGGCGGAGACTCTGCAACAACTGCGGTTTCCTTCGGGGTCGAGAAGATCGACGTCGCGAGGGACCGATCCGGTCAGCCGCGTTCGCCGCACGACATCACCTTTCCCCAGGCGATGATGTGGGGAATTCTCGGCGCAACCGCCGCCTTCGCACTCATGCTCGTGGTGGAACGAACGCGCGGGACGATGCTCAGGCTTCGCCTCGCACCGATCACCATGACTCAGATTCTTCTGGGTAAAGCCCTCGGTTGTTTCCTGTCTGTCATCGCGACGGTCGTTCTCCTGTTGCTGCTCGGGAAACTGATCTACGGGTTGCACATCGGGAGTTATGCGCTCCTCGCCCTCGCGACAATTTCGACCGCACTCTGTTTCGTCGGCGTCATGATGCTGATCTCGGTGCTCGGGACGACCGAGGCATCGGTTGGCGGCGCCGGCTGGGCAATCTTCATCGTCTGGTCGATGCTCGGCGGCGGGATGATACCTCTAATGTTCATGCCCCCGTGGATGCAATCGGTGAGCAGCATCAGCCCGGTTAAGTGGGGCATTACGGCGTTCGAGGGAGCGATCTGGCGTGACTACGCACTCGCCGAAATGCTTCTCCCCTGTGGCATTCTGGTCGGTGCCGGTGTGGTCTTCTTCGCCGTCGGCCTCACGATCTTCAGGAAGCGGGAGCTCGGCTGAAGGCCAGCGCCGTCACGCAAAGAACATTTCCCAAGAAAACCCGACTACCGTGAGTAGGAGTGCTGCTGCCATGAGCGCGGCGGTGGCCGCCTGCCACCAACCGAGGGTGGCCTCGTTGCAGTTGTTTGCCGGCGTCCGTGTGTTCATTCTTAGCTCCTCGCGGTTAAGTAAGTAAACATTTACTTACACTTGTGCGACCACGCAAGAGAAAAGTACACGATTGTTAACGAATCGGCACGGCGTCTCAGCCAGCCAAGCGCCACCAACCGCACTTTTCGGCTTGTTTGCCCCCGCCCCGACAGGTACACAATTTGCAAGATCGGCTGCCAATAGGGCTTATTCCCGCCCAATGGCGACTTTCTGAATCACACGGGGAAGAACGATGCCTCTCTACGAATACCACTGCGACGCCTGCGACAACGACTTCGAGGCGAACCAACGCATGAGCGATGATCCGCTTTCCACCTGCACCCAGTGCGGCAAGGAAGGGCAGGTCAAGCGCCTGCTCAGCAGTGGCAATGGTTTGATCTTCAAGGGCTCCGGATTTTACATCACGGACTATAAGAACAGCAATTCCGGAGGCGGCGAGAAGGCCCCCGCTTCGACCTCCGAGTCCTCCACCAGCGAGAAGTCTTCCGAGTCGAAGTCTACAGCGACAGAGAGCAAGCCGGCAGCCGCCTCCTCTTCAGGCGACAGTTCCAGCACGACCAGCAGCAAAGCTTCTTCCGGTTCCAGCAAGGACTAGGCACCGAGCATCAGAAAGCATTCCCCGCCCCCGGAACAATCCGGGGGCTTTTTCATTGCTCTGTTTCCTTGCGTAAACGTTCCGCTTCCACACGCACCTTATCTTCGCGCCTGATCTCAGCGAGGATCCAAGCGAGACTCTGTGCGTCCTTCTTCTTCGCGGCGGCAAACACTTTCCGAATGAGTTCCAGCTCGTAGCGGTGCGCGATCAGCCGAAGCTGGTCGAGAATGATCGAGTTCATCTTCATGGAGAAGACGTTGAAGTACAGCTCGACGACCGCCTTCGTCTTCGAGCCTTCCTTTTCCGGATCGTCCTCGGCCTCGTCCGCGATCGGTTGCGAATAGCGCGGCGGCCAATCGCCTTCGAAGAAGTACTCGGGAAACTTCGCGCGGACCTCGTCGCAGCTTTGCGGCGTCGGGATCGGTGTGATGATTTGGAAAAGGGCGGGCTCTTCTTCGTGATCGGGCAGGAACGCGCGGAGGACTCCAGCCTTGCGCATGAGCTTCACTGCAGAGGGAACGCGCTTGGGCTCAAGCCCGCAGCGTCGTGCGATCTCTGCCGGTTTAACCTCTAGCGTTCCCGGACGCACGGGATTCGCAGCGAGATCCAGCTCAACGATCTTTCGAAAAACCAACCACGCATGGCCGCCCTTTGCCTTCTCGTTCAACAAATCGGGCAGACCGCTCAATTCGAGCCAGAGCGGAAAGTGCGCATGGGAGGGATCGTTGAGCGGATCAAACAAGGGACGCCTCCGGGGACAAAAAAAGCCGCCCCGAAATGGAGCGGCTGGTTCTTGAATAAGTGGTGGAGGAGAGGGGATTCGAACCCCTGACCCTCAGACTGCCAGCCTGATGCTCTACCAACTGAGCTACACCCCCACGGGCAAAGGAGAGGTAGTAAAGGGAGCACTGCGTCGCAGGTCAAGCGCGAATGGCCCTCCCCCGCTGTTTTTTTTCCTCCGCGCGGTTCGTGGCAACTGGCACGCATGAAGTCGCGGCCAACCTCGATACAGGAGCCGCTTCAGAAAGTTTCCAAGGATCGCTCAATCCGGCTGGACGCCGCGGGGGATTGTTGGGCCAATTGGAGTTGGAGCGCACTTGGCAAAAAAGAAATCGCCCCGGTGTGAACCGGGGCGACTATCTGGAAACTTAATGGTCGGGGAGCCGGGACTCGAACCCGGGACCTCATGCTCCCGAAGCATGCGCGCTAGCCAACTGCGCCACACCCCGACAAGAGTGGGAGACTCAAGCGGATGGACGTGCACCAGTCAAGAGGGAATTTACCATGTATGTGATCCCATTGGTGGAAACAACACTCGGTGAGGAAGAAGTCGAAGCGGCATCCCGAGTCCTTCGCTCGAAGTGGGTGACCATGGGCGAGGAAGTCGCCTCTTTCGAACGCGAGTTCGCCGCCGCGCTGGATTGCGAGCACGCGATCGCCACAGCCAACGGCACCCTCGCCATTGAACTCTGCTATCGCGCCGCTGGGCTGAGCGCTGGCGACGAGATCATCCTTCCCGCGATTACCTTTGTAGCGTGCTTCAACGCCGCCCGCCTTTGCGGAGCACGCGTCGTGCTCGCCGATGTGGTTTCGGAAAACGACTGGACGATCTCGCCAACCGATGTTGCTAAAAAAATCACAAAGCGCACGAAGCTCGTGGTGCCAATGGCGCACAGCGGCTTCGCCCCAAACATGCAGCGCCTCAAAGAAGTATGCGACCGCAAGCGCGTCGCGATCATCGAGGATTCCTGCCACGGACTCCTCGCTGCCGCGCCGATGCAAGTCGATGGCGTCGAGAAATTGCAGAAGCTGGGAACCATCGGCCTGGCCGGAACCTGGTCCTTCTTCGGAAACAAGAACATGACCACCGGCGAGGGCGGGATGGTCACCACCAACGACACCGAGTTAGCCAACAAAATCCGTCTCATGCGCTCCCATGGAATCACGCGCTCGACTTGGGATCGAAAGGAAGGACACGCCTTCTCTTACGACATTTCAGAGATCGGAACCAACGCGCGCATGGACGACCTGCGGGCCGCCATCGGACGTGCACAGTTTCGAAAGATGCCAGAAGCAAACGAGCGCAGAGCGCGTGCGTCCCAAGTCCTCTACGAGCGAATTCTCGAACAGAAGATCGAGGGTCTTCAGGTGCCCTTCCGCAACCATCCCGGCGTCTCTGCGCACCATATCTTCCCGGTGCTGATTCCCGAGAAGGCGGATCGAGTCCGTGTTATGGAGTCGCTGCGCGAGCACGGCGTGCAGTCGTCCATTCACTACCCTGCTGTCGACCGATTCTCGCGCACCTCGGAGTACTTCGACAACGCGGGCAAGGCAGATGGCCTCGACGTCACCCGACGCATCGAAGGCAGAATCCTGACGCTTCCACTGTTCCCCGGACTCTCCGAAAAGCAGTGCAAGCAAATCGCGACATCGCTGAAAGCCGCCGTCCGGTGAGACTGGCAGCTGTCCTAGTGTTCATCGCGGCGCTTGTGCTTGGCTGCGATGGCCGCGCGGAAGACAGCACTTCGTTTCCCATCCGTGATGGCGACCACGTCGTCATCTGGGGCGATTCAATCAGTGACCGCCAGCCGTGGCCTAAGACCATCGAGCACTATATCCTGACCACTCACCCCGATTGGCGAGTCAAGTTCACCAACCTATCTTGGG
>JAUIJJ010000286.1 GCA_030431385.1 bacterium
ACCGTGAACCTTTCGCCCGCGCCTTCGCAATCGCTGGCGGTGATGATCGGCGTGTGAATGTATTGGAAGCCGCGTTTCTGGAAAAACTCGTGGACGGCGAAGCTGAGTCGATTGCGAACCCGCGCGACGGCGCCGAATGTGTTCGACCGCGGCCGCAAGTGCGCGATCTCTCGCAGGAACTCCATGCTGTGGCGCTTCTTCTGTAGCGGGTAGGTCTCGCCGTCAGCCTGCCCGATGAGCGTCACCTTGCTGGCCTTGATCTCCACCGCCTGGCCCTTGCCCGGCGATTCGACGAGCTCGCCGACGATGCTGACGCTTGCGCCGGTGTTTATAGTCAGAATCTCACCCTCGTAGTTTGGAAGGGTGTTTTCCGCCAGCGCCTGAACGTTCTTCAGGCACGAGCCGTCGTTGACCTCGAGAAAGCTGAAGCCGCCCTTGGAATCCCGTCGCGTCCGCACCCAGCCCTCCAAGAGGACCTCCGTGCCGAAATCACGACTTTCGAGTATTTGCTTAACTGATCGTTTCATTTGCGAGTGTGCCTCCGGGAGAACTGCGAAAGGGGGAGAATCATGCACGCCCCCAACCGGGAGGGAAGGGGAAAGTGGATCGAATTCCCCCGACCACAGCATTACATCGGCAAGATTCCAGTGGCCAACATCGTCCGAATGGGACTATTTTTTGTTCACCAGCAGGTAGGAGACATCAAAGTGAAGAATTCAACCAGCGGCATCACCCTCGAACCCGAGCTTCTGGCGCTCCTCGGTCACGGCTTGTGCGCGGTCGCGCCGGATGGGACCATCATCGAGTGGAACCACATCCTATCGCAAGCGGGCGTCAGCGAGTCCGACGCCATCGGCAAGCCCCTCGGTGTCGTGCTTTCGCCGTGTTTGGTCGAGGCCCAAGTCGTCCTCGACGCCCTCGAAAGCAGCCGGGCCGATGGTAAGTCGAAGACGCTTCAGGGGCTCCAATGGTGCCCGGGCACAAATCGCAGCCGCTGGTTCAACGTCTTCATCTATCACTCCGCCAACGATCTGATGCTGCTGGCGTTTCAGGACATCACCGAACACCGCACCCTCCGCCAGCAGCTGGAAAAGATTCTCGACTCAACTCCCGACGGCATCTTCGTCACCGACCGATCACGCCGAGTCATTCTCTTCAACAAGGCCTTTACTCGAATCACTGGAAAGAAGCCGGTCGAGATTTTCAGCGGCAACTGTACTTGCGGCGATATGGTTCACTGCCACAACGCGAGCGGCGAAAGCTACGCGAGTGATCTGTGCCCGGCGAAGGCGATCTTCGCCGGCGACATGACCCATCGCACGGAAGAGATGCTGATCAACGATTCCACCGGTCACCCGCGCTGGGTGGAAACGACCTACTCGTCGATCCACAGCGAGCGCGGCGAAGTCGATTTCGTCATCGGAGTCCTCCGCGACGTCCACGAGCGAAAGCACCTCGAAGAACGTCTCAACCAAACCGAAAAACTAGCTTCGCTTGGGCAACTCGTTGCGGGTATCGCCCACGAGATCAAGAATCCGCTCGCGATCATTTTGTCGAGCCTCGACATCATCGAAAATCCACAGCGCAGCGACGACCAACGCTCAGAAGCCACGACCTTCATTCGGGAAGAGATCAAGCGACTCGATGAACGGCTGCGCGAGTTCCTGAGCTTTGCCCGTCCCCGCGAGCTCACCGCCGCGCCCATGCCGATCAACGAGCTTCTCCGCGAACAGGTCGAGCGGATCGGTCCGCTGTTTCCCGAACTAAAACTGGAGCTCGACCTGCTCGAAGAGAGCCCCGTCGCCGGCGCCGATCGCGAACAGATCCAACAAGTCATCACGAACCTTCTCCTCAATGCCGGCGACGCAGTCGAGGGGTCGGGAACCATCGCGCTGCGTTCTCGATACGACGAGGGCCACGCCGTATTGGAGATCGAAGACAGCGGCCCCGGCATCGCCAAAGAATACGCCGCCCGCGTATTCGACCCGTTCTTCACAACCAAGACGAAAGGCACCGGCCTCGGCCTCTCGATCTGCTACCAAATCGTCCTCGCCCACCACGGAACGCTCAGCATCTCCAACGGCAACCAACTCGGCGGCGCCTGCTTCACAATCCGCCTCCCCCGCGCCAGCGGCAACGCGTAGGACACGATTTCCGGGTCCGGAAAATCACCCTGATAGGAAAGAATCCCCAAATTCTAAACGAATCACCATAGTACTTAACCCGGAAGTCTTTCAAGAGAAGTGCACAGCACTTCGACATCATAACCTGCGGTTGCCGAGCGCAGTGAGGCTACCGTAGGAATTGATGTCACGATGAGAAAACCGCGTTAGTGGTTTGACTAGCTCGCAATCAGACTGTCAAAGCGCGATGCGCTTGATATGCTGAGGAACGAAATCGACTAGATGAGATGGCGCCGCTACCGGACATTCGGCAACTCATATCGCTCCGAAAATCGTTCGGTCTCCATCTGCGTTGTGATATAGACCTGTTCGTTGCGGCCGACGAAAAAGCGGCCCCCGCTGCCGTACGATGACGACATTGAATCGAAGCGCTCGGCGATGTCCTTGGTAGAAAGCCTGCCGTCCATGCGCCACATGGCATACTGGGTCTGGACCTGGCGCGTGTTTGCGAGGGTGACCGCGCTACGCGCTTTGTCCATGCGGCTTTGGACCCACATTTTCCCCTCGGGTGTATCGGTAGAGAGGTACTGCTGCGAAAGAATGCCGACGATGGCGAGCGCGATCAGTACCCCGATGATTGTGAAACCGCCCTGTTGTCGCCGTCTTGAAAGCATCCCCTGCCTCCCCTGAAATCTACGAGACTCCTATCACCTCATGGCCCGCCGGTCAATGGGCTTCACACTGTTCCTATTGCCCGGAGTTGTTCGTTGGGAGAGGCTCTGGCGAATTCAACCCGGGTAGGGTCATGGCGAACTCCGAGGACAATGATGGACAAGCTTCGGCAGGTGAACGGCAATTGCCGGAAGACCTGCCGACGGATTCCCTCGCATCATACAACCCGGGGAAGACCACGATCAACATCGTGCACCCGTCAGACGAAACGGTCTCTGAGCGGCGCGCTGGCTCAGCATCCACGTGGTCAGTCTCCGCCGCGAAACCGGGCGAGAAGCCCGCCAGCTCCGGCGGCCCCGCGTATGTGTTGCACCGCGTTGTCGGGAAGGGCGGTTTCGGCGAGGTTTGGGAGGCGACTCAGGGGTCGCTGGAACGAACAATCGCGATCAAGCGACTGCGCGAAGACCGCCATCGAGAGGCCATGGAAGACCCGGCCTCCTCGCACCAGTTTCATGTCGTTTTCCAGCAGGAAGCCCTCACCACCGCGCACCTCGAACACCCGAACATCGTCCCGATTTACGACCTCGGCGAAGACGATGAAGGGCGCCCGCTGCTCGCGATGAAACTCGTGCGCGGAACGCCGTGGCACGACATGCTTTACGACGACAAAGAGTTGCCAATGGCCGCGTATCTCGCGCGCCATCTTCCGATCCTCATCGACGTCGCTATGGCAACCGCTTTCGCGCATTCGCGAGGCATCATCCACCGCGATCTCAAACCCCCGCAGGTCATGGTGGGAGAGTTCGGCGAAGTGCTGCTCATGGACTGGGGCCTCGCCCTCATTTACGACGAGGAACTTGCCGGGCTCACCGATGGGGAACGGAAGAGCGAAGCCTTCGCGCCGACGACTGCCGACGCCTCCAGCCCATCGGGCACGGCAGCATTCATGGCACCGGAACAAACCGAAAACACTGCGATCAACGTCGGCCCGTGGACCGATGTTTACCTCCTCGGTGGAACCCTCTACTATATCCTCACGCACACGCTTCCCCACAACGGAGTGACGGCGCGGGAGGCGTACCTCCAGGCGATGCTCGGCGACATCGAAGTGCCAGAAAAGCGCGCGCCGGGGAGGGGAATCCCACGGGAGCTTTCCGAACTTTGTCAGAAAGCACTGAACCCCGACCGCCGCAAGCGCCTCTCATCCGCGATGGAATTTGTTGCTCACCTGCGCGACTATCTCTCCGGCGAAACACGGCGTCGCGAAGCCGTCGCAATAATCGATGACGTCAAGACACGCCTCGAGAAACGGCCCGACAGTTACCGCGAACTTGCAGAATTGGATAACCTTCTCGTTCGTGCCTTGGGTCTGTGGGAGGACAGCCCTGACGGAAAGGAACTGCGGCTGTGGGTGCTCACCGATCACGCGAAGCTTGCGCTCAAAAATGGCGACCTCGTGTTGGCGCGAGTGCTCGCGGAGCGGATCGAACGGCCGTCCCGTCGCGAGGAACTGCTCGAAGAAATCGAAGCCGAGGAACTCCGCCTCAAGCGATTGAGCAAACAACGCGCGCTGCTCATTCGCGCGGCGGCGATCATGTTGGTAGCTCTCGGAATGACAGGCGTTTTCGCCTACCGTCGTTCAGTCATCGCCCAAGAGGAGCGCGACCGCGCCGAGCTGAACGCCTCGCAGGCAAGGCTCGCCCTCAAGTCCGCCGAGCAGCAACGGGTGCTCGCCGATCAACAGCGCACCCAGGCGGAGGTCGAGCGCGACAGAGCTCGCCGCGCCCGCGGTCAGGCCGAAGACCTCCTCACATACATGCTCGGCGACCTTCACGATCAGCTCGAACCGCTCAACCGGCTCGACCTCCTCGGTGGCGTCGCTGACGCGTCGATGGATTACTTCAGCGCGCTCGAAGAGAGCGAAATGAACGCGGACACCTTTCTGGAGAAAACCGGTGCTCTGCGAAAGCTCGCGAGGGTTTTCCACGACAGCGGCGACCTCATTTCCGCTGGCAACGCGCTCAATCAAGCTGAAGAAGCCGTCAGGCGTGCGAGTCTCGCCGACCCGACACTACACTCCGCTCGTTTGGAGTTGGGAAGAATTTACCTGCAACAAGCAGCGTTGGAAGAAGCGCGCGGGCGCCTCGCGGGATCGCTCGAAAAGTCCAACGCGGCACTCCGCATTTTTCAATCCCCACCCGAGTTGGACAATCGACGATCGATCTGGCGGTTGGCAGAAGCCGCAGGCAGCCGCGACTTGTCCTATTATCAATTCGTTTCCGGCAATATTCAAGGCGCTCTGGAAACAAGCCAACACGCGATCGACATCGTTAATGACGTGATACTGGACGACCCAGACGATATGACGATTCTAAAGGACCTCGCGTCGTCGTACTCGCGGAGCAGTAGTTTCCTTTTCGACAGTGGAAATGCAGAAACTGCACTCGAGTACGCAAACAAATCGAGTCAGACCATCAACGCGATCATCACCAATCATGGCGCAACCCCGGAATTGTCGGCGATCCTGTCGAGTATCGAAAGTCGCATTGCGAATATCTACGTGCGATCGGGGGACATCCAATCGGCCCTCGAGCACAGCCGCGACGCAGTCGAATTGATACGT
>JAUIJJ010000287.1 GCA_030431385.1 bacterium
CCGGAGGGCGCGGCTCCGGAGGCTCCTCCAGATGCTGTGACAGACGTAGCGGTCAGGGCTTTCTCCAGTTGGACAGAAGCAAACGAAGTCAGCGATGCATGGCACGGGGACGTTCCACTCAGCTCGACCTACGTCCCCGAAACCGATGCGTGGCAGGTCGTGTTCCGCCGGAAACAAGCAGACATCCTCCCCAGCTCGGCGACGGTTGTCGTGGTCGACGGAAACTTGGATGCAAAAGTGGACTCGGCCGCCTCGCTCCTAGCTGAGTAGTAGTTTGGAAGTCAGTTACTCGGCAAGATTCGTGCATAGCAGGCAGGCGAATTGTGAGATTGTCCGAAATCCTCCCTTCGAATTTCCTTCAGGATGAGCAATAATCAGCGACAGTAAGGTCGATACCTCAAGACTGCTTCTCTCAACGGACGGCGTGAAGCCAATGCCTCCGCCGTCGTCGTGGATGGGGAGTACCTTTGCCGCGCTGAGCGTTCCCAACTTCCGCTGGTTCTTCATTGGCCAGGGGCTGTCGCAAACTGGCACTTGGATGCGCCGAACCGCGCTCGGGTGGCTCGTTTTCGAACTCACCGGCAGCTATAAACTCTTGGGGACCGTGATGGCGCTGTCGCTCGCGCCGATGTTTTTTCTGGCACCGCTCTCTGGCGCGATCGCCGATCGAGTCGACAAGCGTAAGATGATCATCTTCTCGCAATTGATGGCTTCTGCGACTTCCGCAGCGCTTGCGGCGTATGTTTTCTTGGACTTCCAGCAGATTTGGCCGATCATGGTGATGGCGATCTTTGCCGGCATCGCGTTCAGTATCGAGGTGCCTCCCCGGCAAGCGTTCGTCGTCGAGATGGTCGGGCGCGAGCATCTGATGAACGCGATCGCGCTCAACTCCGCATTGGTGAACATGACACGGATCGTCGGCCCGGCCGCCGCTGGAATCCTCATGAGTGTTAAGGGGGCCGGTTTCGTTTTTCTGATCGACTGCGTGAGCTATCTCTGCGTCGCCGGAACGCTGATGGCGCTGAAACTACCCAAGTTTGTGAAGCCCAAAGACAAGCCAAGCCGAATCAAGCAGGTCGTCGATGGGCTGAAGGAGGCATGTTCGAATGAGCACGTTCGCCCCACGCTCATGCTGCTGTTTACGACAGCATGTTTCGGGTGGTCTTTCACGACGTTGATGCCGGCGATTTGTCAGGATGTCGTCAAGATGAGCGAGTTGAAGTATGGCGTACTGATGTCGAGTTTCGGCATTGGCGCAATCGCGGGGGCTTTGCTCGTTGCGGGCATGGGCACCAGGACAAACCCCCGTCGCCAGTTGTTCGGCGGAATCTGGCTGATGATCGCTGGACTGATCGTCTTTTCGTTCATGCGATCTTTCTGGACCATGGCTCCGGCGATGATCGTCGTCGGTTTCGGGGCGATCGCGTTTATCTCCACGGCAAACACCATCGTACAAACGAGCGTTCAGGACCGAATCCGGGGTCGCGTGATGGGAGTCTGGGCGCTCACGTTTGGCGGCTCGCTGCCGCTGGGATCATACCTCACCGGGTGGGTGAGCTCTTACATTTCCCCGTTTCAGACCATCCAGATTTTCTGTAGCATCACCATCGTTACGAGCATCAGCATCTTCCTGTGGTTTTCGAGGGGTATTGGCAGCAAGCTAATCGTAATCGAGCAGGACTCGGCTGGGGACACTTCGGATTCGAAGGAATCCGGTCCCCAGCAACC
Organism: bacterium; assembly: GCA_030431385.1. Classification (GTDB taxonomy): domain Bacteria; phylum Sumerlaeota; class Sumerlaeia; order SLMS01; family SLMS01; genus JAUIJJ01. The sequence continues at coordinate 1,729 of JAUIJJ010000287.1, forward strand.
TCTTCCCACTGCCCCCTCGATTCTCGAACGCCCTAGCGACAGCACGCCAATTCTCGAACTGCCCGCCAAGCAAGCGTGACTTGCCGTTGACCACTCTCAACTGGTCCCTTTGGATACCATCTCAGAGTTGGTGGTAGGGGAGGAATCACACCACACACACATGCGCATTTTGTTTCTATCTTCCACCGACCGCTGTCGTGGGCCAATGGCCCGTGCCCTGTGCGAGCGTGCTGCCAAGAAGCAGCATCTCGAGGAGTTGTCTGTCTTCGACTCCGCAGGGCTGGATCTCACAGATAAGGTAAGCCCAACTGTCGAGATCGTTACGTTTCTCAGAGGTGAACGCATCAACATTGCTGCCCATCGTGGAAAGCCCCTGACCGTTCCTCTCATCGACGGGGCAGACGTGATCTTTTGCATGACGCGCGATCTCACGGAGCGAGCGAAGAAGTTCGTGGGAGAGGAATACCGCGAAAAGGTTGTGCTCTATACCGAGGGGATTGATCTGGCGACCAAGAACCCCGATTTCGTCGAGCCGGCGAACGACAGTGTGCAGGCTTACCGTCAGCTATACGCGGCACTTACGGCTGCTGCTGGTAGGTTGGTGAGAACACTTGAAGAGCCGAACGTAAAGCCAGAGTACTTCGGCGCAAAGACGATTGAAAAGAAGATCCAACCGCAGCGATCCGGTGGTGGTCCGAGAGCTGGCGCCACGACCATCGACCCGAACAAGCGAATCTTTCTGGCGAACTTTCTCTTTGACTATCTCGAGCGGTCTTTTGAGCCACCAACGACAGCGATCCTGCAGGAAGTCGTCAACGAGGCCGGGCACGAGTTGTCGTCGCTAGAGGTGGATGAGATTCTAAAGCAAGACCTCCACAACTATGTGCGCGTTGATCGTGACGGTTCGTGGCATGTCGTTCCCGGCGCCAATGACAAGCGTCGCGATGAGGCCAAGGCGCAGGCGCGTGCCAGGGCGCAGGCAGACAAGGCGCGAGAGCAAAACAAGGCGGCTTCGGAGAAACTTCCGGACGAGGAACTCACGGAAAGCGTCGCCTACGAAGTACTGGGCGCCACGAAGACTACCAGCTTTGATGAGGCGCAGAAAAAGTACCGCGCTCTCCTCAAGCGCTACCACCCGGACAAGTTTCATGACGACGTTGAATTCCGAGAGATGGCCGAGGGAAAAGCGCGCCGCATCAACGCCGCTTGGCTCATGCTGAAGGATAAGTTTGACGACATCGACTGAATCGTGCCCCATCCGACACCCCACACATAAGTAAACAAAACCTTACTGTTGACAGGCCTCCTCGAACTGCATGGAGTGTGATCCTATGATCGTCACTTCAGGAGGATGTCTGGATGAGGAACCTACTACTAACCGTAATTGTGTTTCTGGTTGGGGTCGCTTCGGCGCAGGACCACCCATTCGGACAAAAGATCGAACTGTACTCGGACGAAGACGGTCAAATCGCCTTTGCGCTGCGGTTGGAACAGCCGTTCCTTGCAGACCAATTCGAGAAGACAAGCTTCCTCAATCTTCATCCGCTCGATAACAACGCTCGCCTGATTTATCCAAAAGAAACGCAGTTCATTCAGAAACACGCTGATTTCTACGGCCGCCTCAAGAAGGGTGGGGAATCGGCTGAGTTGATGCTCTCGTGGGAGGTCATCACAGAGAATATCGATGGGTCGCAGAATGTCGAAAAGCGGGAGAGTCGAATCTCAGTCGATATTCCTACGGATGAAGTCCGGAATGAGGGGGTCTTTCTCGATTGGGCACGCGCACAAACAGCATGGTTCAACGAACTGCTCAAGTACTACCCCGACGATTCGTTTCTCCAATACATCATCCTCCAATCTGCTGAACGCTATGAAATTTCGATTCCGGATCTGAGCCACCTCTATTCAGATCGGGTGCCGATGGATCTCCAACTCTACACTAATTTCTCGGGGAGCTCCTCGGTTAGCAAGCAACTACAGTTCCGGCAAATCAGACACCGATACGCTCCCCAGCAGGATCTCAATCTGCATATCTCGGCGTTGACCGCCCCCAGTCGCCCCGAGGGGAACTTCGATGGTTTCATCGAGCAGATGAAAGAGGAGGACGTCGAGCCTACCCGGGTAGAGATGGCAAGGGTGATTCCATCGGATCAATACCTGCTTTTGATTCAAGATTCTGCAGCGGCAAAGGGACTGCTCAATCTCTCGACAACGTGGGCCGGGGATCTCCGCCGCGTGCTTCTTGCCAGCGCCAAGGATCACAAGCTCGAACAGAAGTTAGAAAGCCAATTCGGGGTTTTGCGTGAATCGCTTGTCGATCTGTTTGAATCAGGAGCAATTGATTCAATCGGCGTTACTGGCTCCGACTTCTTCCTCTTTTAGGGAACAGATGTCACACTCGTGTTGGAATCGGAGGATCACCTAGCAATTCAAGCTGAGATTAATGCACAGATGAAGCTCCTCGCTGGTAAGCATCCCGAGATGAACACGCGGCAGTTCAACTACAAGGGGTCGCAAATCACTGCGCGCTGGACCGACGATCGTGTCGTGAGTTCGTTTCTCGTGGAGTTGGACCAGTACCTGATCATCTCCAATTCACACGTCGGCGTCAGGCGCGTCGTGGACGCATATGTGGGCAATGGCAAGAGTCTATATGATCGACCTGAATTGGATTTCCTCAGCACCGAGATCGAGATCAATGACGGGGCGGGAGCGTCGCTTTACCTCAGCGATGATTTCTTTGCTTACCTGTCCGGCCCCCAATTGAAGATATCCCAAAAGCGTCGCCTCGAATGCTACAACAATTTGATCATGCTCAATAACGCATCGCTGTTCTATCGCTTGGAGCAGGACGTTTCGCCTTCCTATGTGAACGATTTGGTAAACGACAAGTACATCCGGCGTGACATGCTTGTATGCCCTCACGGTGGGACATACTCGATTGACGTGAACCAGAACACGGCGACCTGCTCATTGCACAATCGGATCAACTACCTTACGCCAAACCGTGAGTCAGAGATCCTCAAAATCTCCGAGAGGGAGAGAGAAGGATACGAGGCTTACAAGGCCAGGTACCTCAAAGACTGGCGAGACCTAGCGATCCCTGCTGTTGTGAACGTTGACTTCAACGACGAGGATGTGAGACTGGAGTTCTGTGCGCTCCCTTTGAATGGAAACAAGGTACACCAATCGCTTACGAGCGCCGCGCCGGTCGATCCCGTGCGGCTTTCGCTTCCATCGACCGAGACTTCCACCGTGTTCACCTTCTCTATCAACGGGGGACGTGAACAGCTCTCCAATTTTCTCCCGGCGATTCCCGGATTCAGGAAGGTGCTCGCCTCAGATCCGACTCTAACCGACTTGTCATGGATTGGCGACAAAGCCACCATCAACCTCGCGGATGTGATGCACCAGATGACGGGCAAGAAGCCTGTGTCTTTCACCCCGGCGACCAAGCCAGCGGCGGACACGCTCTATCTGTTCGTCATGCGCAAGGACGAAAAGCCGGTTGACCTCTCGAAATTCTACTCGAACCTGGTCAAGCTGGAGAGCACCCTGATCGTCGTGAACCCGCCCCGCATGGAGGACTACTTCTTCGACGCGGGGGAGGTTCCGATCCCCAAGCCCATGCTGCACGAAATGCTCCACACGGTCACGGAGGACGAAGACCT
>JAUIJJ010000288.1 GCA_030431385.1 bacterium
CTTCTGGATGAGAGGGGTAAAGAAGACGCCTGCGCGACTCCCGAATTCCGCAGACAATACGCCAGAAATCTGTAGAAGCCGCACGGGCATTTTCGGGGAAGGGAGTGCGCATGAGCGTCGCCATTCCGGCGCCGTTTCGGGTCGAAGGCGGTTCAGGTGAACTGCGACTGCGCGGAACCGTCGCGGTTGAATACCAGGACGACGCGATTTCGTCACTCATCCGACGATTTTGTCGAGAAGCGTCGCGCCGAACGGGCCTCGAGTTCGTTTCCGGGCGGACTGATGGTGAATTCAATGCCGATGCGGCGACCGGAATCCGGGTCGAACTCGGCGCTAACGCTGAACTGGTCACATTGCCCGTCACCACTGGAGTCTCGCCGCTTGGCGATTCCATTCCCGATGAGCGTTACTCGCTCACCATCGGGCCGACCGGAATCCATCTTGTTGCCCCGGAGCCGGTCGGGATCGCTCGCGGCCTGACCACGGTCATCCAGCTCCTGGCCACGACGGAAACGACTGAAGGCGCGCTCACGCTCCCGGAACAGCACATTTTCGATGTGCCGCAGTACGCCTGGCGATCGTTTTCGCTCGATGTCGGTCGTCGCTTTCACAGCGTGGCCGAAGTCAAGCAGATCATCGATCTGCTCGCGCTTTACAAGCTCAACGTGCTCAATCTCCACCTGACTGAAGATGCCGGCTGGCGCCTTCCCTTCGGTCGACCCGTTCACGCGCAGGACCCAGCCGATCCGGACGATCCTTTCTATACGGCCGCCGACTTGCGCGAGCTCGACACCTACTGCGCAGAGCGCTTTGTCACCCTCGTGCCGGAGCTCGACGCGCCGGGACACGGCCGCGCGATCATCCAGCTGCGTCCGGAGCTGTTTTCGGGCCGGAACCAGTGCGATTTCGAATCGGTGCCGGGGCGGATTCATTACAGCACCTGGTTCGATCCCGAACTGTCCACCACCTTTCCGTTTTTGGAGCAGGTCTGGGGCGAGATGGCCGATCTCTTCACCAGCCCGTATCTGAACATTGGGGCCGACGAACCGTTCGGGATGCCGAACGAACTCTATGTTTCCTTCATCCGGCGCGCGATTCCCATGGTGCGTTCGCTCGGCAAGCGCACGATGGGCTGGCAAGAATCGATCCGCGCCGGGGCCGATGCCGATCACCTGATCCTCTACTGGATCACGATACCCTCGGAGGCAGATCTCGACGAACTGCGCGATCAGGGAATCAACCCGATCATTCTGGAAAACGTCGTGCATGCCCGGAGCGACATCGAAACGGCCGCCAGGTACGGCGTGCCGATGGTCGTGATGCCGCACCATTTCACCTATCTCGATGTTCAGTACGCCGAGCCGTCCGCCGATCCAGGCCAGGCGGCGGATCGCGTGCGTCTCGGCATGCCGCACTACCCGGCCAGATCGGTCGCGACGATGCTCGATTGGGATCCGATCGCGCATCTCGGACCTGAGCTGGCCAACGCGAATGTGGCCGGGGTTGGCTCGGCGATCTGGGGTGAAAGCGTCAAAAACCTCGACGATGTCTTCTTCCTGGTCATGCCCCGCCTGGCCGGCAACGCCGAAAAGGGTTGGAGCGCCCCCAAACCCGGCGATCGCACCCGGCACCTCGCCGCCCTCGCCCATCACAACAAGCTCTGGGAGGACGACGGGATCGCGTACTTCCGGTCAACGGAAGTGAAGTGGAATGAGAACGCTGAACGTCAACGAAAGTGAACGTTAAAAGTTAAAGAAGGGGTGGGTGCTAGCACGTACTCTCCTCATCCAACGTCGTAGCAGCCGTCATTTCGCGGCTGCATACTCCCACCAAATCTCTTCCTTCTCGTACGTTCACTTTCTACTTTCACTCTCACTCATCCATGCCTTGACAGCTATATACCCTTCTGGCAATATACACCCCATGGAAGCGACCTTTGCGGTGTTGGCCGAGCCGAATCGGCGCCAGATACTCGATCTCCTGCGCGAGCGGGAGCGGACGGTGAACGAGATCGTGGAACACCTCGATCTCAGCCAGCCGGCCGTTTCCAAGCATCTCAAGGTGCTGCGCGAGGCGGGGTTGGTGGAGGTGCGACAGGAGGCCCAGCGTCGCTGGTATCGCCTGCAGGCCAAGCCGCTCGTCGAAATCGAAGCCTGGCTCGCTCCCTATCGCTCATTCTGGAGCGATCGTCTCGACGCGCTCGAAGCGTATCTCGCCACCAAGGAGCAGGACGAACGATGACCACAAGCAACGACGCCCAGTGGACGATCGACAACGGTGTTTGCAAGATGCGCTTCGAGCGGATCTTTCAAGCCTCGCGCGAGACAGTCTGGTCGGCGCTGACCGATCCCGACCAGCTCGAAAAGTGGTTTTTCCGGATTCAGGGCTCGATCGAACCGGGTGGTTCGATCTTTGTTCCGTGGGAAGAACCGGGACTCGCCTCGACCATCGTCGAGTTCGAACCGATGAAGACGCTCGCCTGGACGTGGCACAACCCGGGCGAGCCCGAGTCGATCGTGCGTTGGGAGCTGTTCGACGAAGGCAGATCGACGCGATTCGTGCTGAGCCATTCGCTGCCGATCATCATGGCCAATGAACCGACCGACACCCTCTCCGGCTGGCACGAGCATGTCAATGTCCTGGCCGACCTGGTCGCCGGGAACGAGCGGGCGTGGTCGCGGGAACGCTGGCGGGCGTTGAAAGATCAGTACGCGCTCACGACGGAAAAGGAACGCGTGCCCGGCGACACGGGGATCATCGAGCTGATTGGGGGTTTGCCGCACGTCCATTTCGCGCGCAAAATCGATGCGCCGCTGGAACGGGTCTGGGAGGCGATCAGCACCTCGGTAGGATTGAGCGGCTGGTTCACCGAGACCGAGATCGACGCCCGCGAAGGGGGTTCGATCACGATGACCTTCCCCGGCTACGGATCGTTCACCTTTCCGGTGCTGAAGTTCGAACCGCCGCGCACCATCGCCTTCCAGTTCGATGACGATGTCCGCGATGTCGTCCGCTTCGATCTCTACAGCGACGGCGCCGATCGCACCCTGCTCGTCCTTACCAACCAGGTTGGCACTGAAGAAGCCGCCGCCGACCACCGCGTCGGCTGGCACTACCACCTCGACCGCCTCCCCTCCTACCTCGCCGGCGACCCCGACCCCCGCGGCGATGGTCATCATGCTTCGGTGGAGCAGTGGTACGTGACTAACAGACGTTTCGATTGACCACTTGGTCAATCCGGCGGCTTCGATCGAAGTCTCAAGAAATCCAATACGACCGAGTAGTGTGATATTCACTAGGAGGACTATCTCTTCTGGCCAACATGAGACCCCTCTTCTCAACTCCCCGATCCCTAGGGAGTTAGACGAAGTACCCATTCCGCTGATTCTCGAAGTAACTGGCGTATTCTGGTGCTGTTGTCCGACCCCAATCGCTCGGGAGGAACTCCAACAGGATCGGTCTTGTATTTTGGCCCCTTTACATCACTATGGGGACGGTTGCAGTGGACGTGACCTGATTGAATGCAATTTGGAGTGTGCTCAACACCTTGAAAGCTAATCTCACGAATATCTTCTACGAGCATTCTCACAACGCCATAGTTCTCCGGAAGCTTATCGTCGCCACAGCGATTTCTCGTGTCTAACGGGGTCGAGTATCTCTCCCAATCTACGGACATCCCATCCCCATTGTTCTTGAAGGCGTTCAAGAGGATGACGTCATTTGCAGCGTCATAATGATTCCTGTTAATTCGCTTGAATACGAAACAATGGCCCGGTATGTCCTCTGAACACCACGGGCCATTGCAGCTACACGCTACGACATCAACCATTCCAAAATCCACCCGTGGTTTGATAAGGCCCTTTGTTCTCCCACCAAAGTCAAGGACTTATCTGACCGATCCAATCCTGAAAAAGTGAAGCACGCACTAGGACCAGGCTCTATATTCAGAACCATCTCCTTTTGGCCCAGTCGCCATGTAATGTCGATGGAACCTTCAGGTCCCTCGTGAATTAACGGTGCGGGGATCTCCGAACGATTCCGTATCCAGAATGCGTTCGTAGCACCAGCGATCAACTCGATGGCGTTCCTCCAAGTCTCATATTTGTATGCGGGCGAACCTTCGCCATCCCAGTCGTCACAGTGTTCGAGAATCCGACGAGAATTCTCAATCGCATCAATGACACCGTAAATCTCAGCTGGCAAGTAGATGCCTTGCTCGATCTCGATTTCTAGCGTGTCCCTGACATTCCCAGCCTTGATTGCAGCATGGAAATCGCTGGGACTCTCGAACCTAAAGAACTTCTCCCTTGAACTCTTGTTCTCGAATCCTATAGGAGATGGCAGGTACGCGATGCTCCAAGCCTGTGGTCGCGGCTTGGGAAGCAGGGAATCAATGTTCAGATAAGCTAGCTTTCCGAGCTCGTTTTGGTACGAACGAGTGTCGGCGTGAAAGCCGCCTAGGAAGTCAGAATCCCATTTTAACGCGCAACCGCTATCGGCGACTTGAAGCGTGTCACGATGAGAATCAATCCAAGTGACCGCGATTGTTTGGGCGTCCACAGTCTCACCCCGTCCTTCTAGTCACTAACTGTTGAGCCACGAGCCGAGCCCGGTCAAGACCCACGGAAACAGACTGAGCGTCGAGTGTCAATTCATCCTGCCACCTCAACGTCATCAAGACTCCTTCGTTGGGCGGTCTGTCTACAGTGAAATGAAAATCCCAATCGCCTTGCTCCGCGTCCAGAGCAGTATGAACGCCTTGGACGCCTCGGATCTCAAAGTGGCTTCGTTCGTCACGAGGATCGGGGAAGCTTAGGGGCAACGGGAACCAAAGCTCATCCTCTCTGACAGCAGTGAATTCAAACTCTGCAGCGAACCCCATTTCAACATTCATGCTGAGGCGCTCGAGCAAGACCATGAACTCATCCTCCCGTTTCAGGCTGCTCGGGACTCTGCTCTTAATCTCTCCAGTCGCATCATACCGTACGCGAATCTCTAGCGTCGCAGGAGCATCTTCGTCCACATAGATGAATGAAGTGATGAAGTGATCCCGCGCAGAACGCCGATAAGACGTAACACTGAGGAACCCCCCCTCATCATCAAGGACGGAGGGGAGCAACGAAGCTATCTCCTCACTGACTGGGACCTTGGTATAGAGTCGTAGTTCTCGAAGGTTCGCCGCAGGTAAATTGAGCCGGGGCCATGCGGGCATCGGACTCGTCATCTCAAGAGCCTTTCGCGGCAATCAGTCCAACAACGTCGTTGAACAGCGGCGAAACACACCGCATCAAGTCAACTATTTTCGCACGTGTTGGCGTCAATATCAACGGTGGTTCACACACTCGTCCAGGCGCCGTCGATGGGGAGGGTTTGGCCGG
>JAUIJJ010000289.1 GCA_030431385.1 bacterium
CGGCGACGGCATCGGGCCGGAGATCATGGCAGCCACGCTTCGAATTCTCGACGCGGCGGGCGCGGCTATCGAACCCGAGGTGATCGAAATCGGGCAAGAGGTCTATAAGCGCGGTCACTCCACTGGCATCGAGGACAGCGCTTGGGAGTCCCTTCGCCGGACAAAGGTGTTCCTCAAGGCACCGATCACGACACCACAGGGCGGCGGGTTCAAGAGCCTCAACGTAACGATTAGAAAGTCACTCGGCCTGTTCGCAAATGTGCGTCCATGTCGTTCGCTTCATCCGTTCATCAAAACCAAGCATCCTCACATGGACCTCGTGATTGTCCGCGAAAACGAAGAGGATACCTACGCCGGTATCGAGCATCGCCAGACCGACGAAGTCTTCCAGTGTCTCAAGCTGATCAGCCGCCCTGGTTGCGAAAAAATCTGCCGTTATGCCTTCGACTACGCAGTCCAGAACAACCGGCGTAAAGTCAGCCTCATGATGAAGGACAACATCATGAAGCTCACAGACGGCCTCTTCCACAAAGTCTTCGACGAAATCGGCGAGGAATACCCGGGCATCGAAAAGGAATCGTGGATCGTCGACATCGGCGCGGCCCGCATCGCCGACACGCCGGAAATCTTCGACGTGCTGGTCATGCCGAATCTTTACGGCGATATCATCTCCGACATCGCCGCGCAGCTGACCGGTTCCGTCGGCCTTGGTGGTTCAGCGAATATCGGTGATGTGTGCGCAATGTTTGAGGCCATTCACGGCAGCGCGCCGCCGATCGCAGGACAGGGAATTGCCAACCCTTCCGGGCTGATCCTCGGTGCGATCATGATGCTCGTTCACATCCACGAGCACGAAGTCGCCACACAGGTTCACAATGCCTGGCTCCGGACCGTCGAAGAGGGCATTCATACCGTCGACATTTTTCGTGATGGCACCAGCCGCAAACAGGTCGGCACGGCCGAGTTCGCCGATGCGCTCATCGAGCGGCTCGGCAAGGCCCCTGAGCAGTTCAAGCCGGTCAGCTATAAGCCGCTCGACGTGGAAAAGCCGCGCGACGCGCGTTACACCGCGCGGCCCACTTCTAAGAAGGACCTCATTGGCGTCGATGTCTTCGTTGACTGGGATGAGGAAAACAGAGACCCCGCGGCGCTCGCGAGACGCATGCGCGAAGCCAGCGGCGAATGTCTTCACCTCCTCATGATCACCAACCGAGGCGTTAGTGTCTGGCCGAAAGGGATGCCCGAAACATTCTGCACGGATCACTGGCGCTGTCGGTTCATGGCCGAGGAAAACTGCGACCCGATCATCACCCACGCCCAAGTGGCGGAATTGCTTTCGCGCCTGGCGAAAGCAGGAATCGACTTCATCAAGACAGAGCATCTCTGCAACTTCGACGGCAAACCCGGCTATTCTCTTGGACAAGGCCAGTGATGAACTCCGGGCAGCTACTCTAGAAGCCCCCGACCATGTCCCAGAAACCAGCCTTCCCCGAGTGGTTGCGCCAGATTGATCCGCTTTTGAATCTGGAGGATGAGAGCGACTTGTTTCGCTTCTTTCGGGTTCGCCGAGGGCGGCGGCGGTTTCGTTTCTCTCGGGATGTAGCGCTCCGGATAGTAGGCATGTTTTGCGCCGTCGCTGTTCTGGGATCGATGATTTCGAGCGCGTTGATTTGGAAAGCCATGGCGATCGCTGCCTTTGGCGCGGTGGCGGCGCTGCTTGGAACGATCCTCATGGGAATCGAACCTCGCGGGACGGATCTCGGCTCGTCGGTTCGCGATGTTTTTGCAGTTTGGAACCACAATCGGAAAATCGCAGAAGAGCTCTGGCAGACGGGGGTGCGCGGGCGCCAAGTGGCGGAGGCCGCCTATCTCGAAGCGCGCGACGAACAGGCGAATACGCTTCCCCTCGTGCTATTGGGGATTCTTGCCGTTGCGAACGTCTTTGCGATTTGGCGCCTAATGCCGCTTCACCTTGATTGGATCGCGATCCCCGGTGCCCTTGCCGTCATCGCCGCCCTGTACTACACTGCAAAGTTCTACACATACGCAATGATCACAGCGGCTATCAACATCGTCATTTCCCCTCTTCTGAACCATTGGAGTACCGCGACGATTGCTGACAGGGAACCATCGAAAGAGGCGTCGTCGCCACCACCCGCGACCCGCGAGCCACTGGAGATGGATGAGCACATGCACGGCCTTCTCAGGGTTGATCAGAGGTTCGTTCACTATGTTAGGGAGTACGGCGAGCGCGAGTTTGCCAATATGAACAAGCGAAACACTTTCAGGTTAAGTAAGCGGTCGTTCATCTTCGCATTCGCCGCGCTGCTCTTTTTCCCCGTTTGGCTGCCGAACATCGCTGTAATGGGATTCACCTTTTACGACTTCGACCAGTTCTCGCGACTGCTCAGCGAGGTTCCGAATCTCTCCAACTGGTTCCGTGGCTGGTTTGTCTGTACGGCAGTTTACGCAGTCCTGCTGATGTCGTTTACACGCTGGCAGCGCGAGCGCGCGCTGTTCACGGCCGCGATCCTACTGTCCAGTGCCAATCGCTCTTTCGGAACTTACATGGCCTCAATGGTTTTGGATGATCCCGATGCGAATCGACCTGAAGAAGACCAGAAACTCGCCGATGACCTGTACGACATGAGGTCGATTATCTAGGGAGCCAGTCGTCACTTCACGAACGATTGCCCCTTGCCCGTCTCGCGGCGTTTCCACACAATTCCGAATCAATAGGGGAAGTACAGGAACCATGCGCGCAAAAAGTGCCTACATTCAAGGAATTGTCTACCTCGTGATCGTGCTCGGCGCGCTGACTTTTCTCGCGTTTTCCTGGACCACTCCCGGCGACCATCCACCTCCCCCTTTGAAGGATAAATCAGAAGAGCGCGCGACCGAATCGGACGCACCGGAAGAGGCGGAGATTCCAGTCGTAGAGGAAGCGACGCCTGACGCCGCGCCTCCCGAGAATGAAGACTCCTGATGGCGCAGCTGACTGATGGCGATCTGCGGCGATTGATCGAAGCCGTTGTCCGCGCTCTGGCCACGGAACTGGGGGCGCTGGAACCCCCGGCGGAAAAGTCGCCGGTCCTCTTCCTCTTCACAGGAGCTGCCAACGGGCATGACCGCTCGATGGAGCTCGTGCGCTCCGTCTCAGAGCGTCGCCCCGCCATGGCCTGTATTGGCACGTGCTACTCTGAGCGTTTCGGAACCGATGAATTGGTGGCCGCGCTTGGGTCGGCTGATCGCCTGCGGACGGATTGTTCGCCCGACGAGCGCGACCGTGTTATCGACGACTCCTCTGCCGTCGTCTTCCTCCAGCCCATGCGATCGACCATCGCTAAAGTCTCTCGTGCAATCACCGACTCTAACCCATCGCAAATGGTCACGCGTGCACTGATGCTCGCCAAGCCCGTGTTCTGCGCTGGTGGCGAGATCGACGCCGGGAGCTGGCCCGCTTCCATGCCCGAGGCCATGCGATACGGGAAGGACAGCCTTGGCGAAATCGTTCAACAATATCTCGAACGACTCGCCAGTTGGGGCATGATCTACCGCAACGATCCGATGGAGTTATTCGCCGCCCTCGCGAAGCTTGAAAACGGCGGCACGAAGGAGATGAAGTCCCTTCCAGCCTCGGTGATCTCGGCGCAGCAGAGCGCGCCGCAGAAGTCGAGCGGCCGCGGGTTCCTCACCGCAAACGACGTACGCCGCCACCACAACGACGGCAACCGCACGATTGTGGTTCCGCCAAACACCATCGTGACCGATGAAGCGCGCGACGTGGCGTCCGCACTTCACGTGGCGCTTATCGCCGAATAGCCGTGGAGTCTTCCGTACTAACATCTCCGACGATAGGTGCCGCCGTTGTTTCCCTTTGAGACGGATCGCGAGGACCGGCCGTGGTTCCTCTTGTTTGCGAGTATTGCGGCGATTGAAGTGCTCATTCTGTTTGTCGTGAGTTGGTACACTGCCGGCGAGCACTTCATGCTCCCGCTCGATGACTCCTACATTCATCTCCAATACGCGAACCGATTGGCAGCGGGCTTTCCGCTAAGTTTCACCGCTGAGATGGCGCCATCAGGCGGAATGACGAGCCCGCTCTACGTCATCCTGATGTCACCGGTTTTTCTGCTCGGGCTCGACGGAGCCAAGGGGGCCTTCGCCGCTTTTGCTTTGGGCGGAGCGCTTTGGACGCTGCTTCCCATCTGGGTCTATCAACTCACGAAGCGACTCAGCAACTGCCTGTGCGGCGCGATCGCAGCAGGGCTCATATTAGTAAACGGTCACTTACTTTGGAACTTTCTCAGCGGAATGGAGACGGCGCTCTTTACGATCCTTCTCGTGGGAGCCGCCCTCGGCGCGCAGGCATGGTGGCAGGCAGAGCGCCTCCACGGACGCGCCATGCTCTTCACCTGCCTGGCGCTACTTCCGCTCACGCGCCCGGAGGGAATCATCGCGTTTCCGATTCTCGCCGCGTTGATCCTCCACCGACGAGGCGAGCTCCCGCGGCTTTCGCTCCCCGTAGTCTTGCTCACAGGCATTCCCTTTGTCGTCTGGCTGGTGATCCTGAAACTCGGGACCGGTGATTGGCGCCCGGCGGGGCTCATCGTGAAAGGGCTCGGCGAGAATCCGTATCTGGACGGCGCAGGTAAGTTCGCCGTGTTCTTCGAGAACCTTTCCAGCATCACGACGAAGTTCTATTTCAACCTCATTCCCGACGAGCATTACGCGGCGTTTAAGGGGCGTGTTGCGATGCCCTACGTCCCAATTGGCCTCGGGGTTCTTGCGCTCTTCGGCGCGTCGATGCGCCTTGTATCGGAGGCGCGTTCGGGCAAGCCGGAAGCCGGCGCATTCGTCTCGCTGTTATGGCTCGGCGGGCTTGGCGCAGTTGCCTGTGGGCTCTTCCCTTTCGTGCACCAGCAGCGCTATCTCGCGCCCTTTAGCGCGCTGGCGACGGTACTCGCGGTGCTCGCCCTTCGACAGATCACAAACCTGTTTCAGCAGAACTCCGAGCCCGCAATGAAAGCATGCGGCCTCCTACTACTCATTGCTTCGTTTCCATCCACGGGATTCTGGGTGGCCGAGTATGGCCGCAACAGTCGGGACATCTATCACGTGTTGCGCGTTGCGACGTTCCCTCTCCAAGAGGAAGCCGACAACCGCGTCGCACTTACTGATATTGGCGTTTTGAGTTACTACACAAACGTGAGAGCCTACGACCTGATCGGGCTTGGCTCTCAGGAATTCGCCCACCTTTCCTCTCAGGGCGAAGGCGTGATTCTCGAAGGCCTCTCCGCGTTGCCGACCAACCTCCGGCCGAGTGCACTGGTATCTTCCGCGACGCTTTTCTCGGACGAGTTTCCACTCGACG
>JAUIJJ010000290.1 GCA_030431385.1 bacterium
TTCGCTAACCCTACTTGGTCGATCGTGCTCAGCATCGAGAGGCCACTGGTTCCGAATACTGATTCTTCCTCGCTATTGAACTCAACCTGTGGCTCGTTGAAAAACCCTTCGACGGCGTCGAAGGCGCGGCCAGAGCGAAAGCCGGTGCTTCGCGGACCGTTGGTCGGGACACCCCAAAGCATGCCGATCGCTCCTGCATTCCAATTGCCGAGATCGCCGGGATACCACCGATAGTTGAATGGGTCTTCGCTTTGGGCGAACGCGACCGGCGCGCCGAGAGTGGCCACGAAAATCAGGGGCAGTGCTCGTCTCTTCAGCATGATCCAGAGGCGTCCTTCAATTGGTGAGCTTAACGATTGAGATCGTTAGCACTTGGCCGGTGGAGGTTCAAGAGTTCTCTCGCCCCCTTCGGTGTGCTTGGTTGACATCTTTGACACTTGCCAACCGCCGCAAGATGGAAACAGTATTCGCAGCATTTTAGAGCGGGGAAAAAGATGAGCGAACAGCACCATGACAGCCGAACCGCGCCTTTCAGCCCTCCCCATGAACCGGGAGAGAGGGAGGACTACCGCAGTTTCGGTGCGCTCGTCCTGACGATGTTTCAGGGAGCGTTCAGCGACAACGTCTTCAAGTTCATCCTGATCATGCTTTTCATCGCCATCGCACGGGACCAGGTGCAGCTCGCCGAGCCGAACCTGATCGAAGCCGACATTGATGCGAAGAGCAACGCCCTCGCTGCCACGTATAGCATGATTCTCAATGCGGCATTTGTCGTGCCGTATATTCTCTGTGTGAGCGTTGCCGGCTGGCTGGCGGATCGCTTCTCGAAGTCCCGCGTGACGATGTGGACGAAGGGGCTGGAAGTCGTCATTATGTCGCTCGCGACACTGACGTTTTACCTCGGTGAGGTATGGCTTTCGGTAGGCGTATTGTTTCTGATGTCGGTGCAATCGACTCTCTTCAGCCCTTCGAAATACGGTGTGCTTCCGGAATTGCTGCCGGGTCACCGACTCGGTTGGGCAAACGGCGTACTCCAAGGATTCACGTTCCTCGCGATTCTTACGGGTACGATCGTCGGCCCGATTCTATTCGATCACTTTGCCGACACACTCTGGATTCCCGGCCTGATGCTTGTGGGGCTCGCCTGTGTTGGCCTTGTTTCCAGCAGTTTCATGGCAAAGTTGCCAGAGGCCTCCCCGAAGGAAAAGTTCCGCATCAACCCGTTGGGAATGGTCCTCCACTACGGCAAGGACATCGTTGGCGATACGGGCCTGAAGTGGGGCGTTATCGGACTCGCCTGCTGGTGGATGGTGGCGATCATGGTCCAGAGCGCGGCGGTCCTGATCGCGACGACGACTCTCAACCTCGACGCGACACAGGCGGGTCTCGCCATGGTGCCGCTCGTCATCGGTATCGGCGCGGGGTGTGTTTTTGCTGGTTATATCTCACGCAATAGAATTGAGCTGGGGCTGGTGCCCCTCGGCGCGTTTGGGATGTTCTTTGCCTGCCTGTGGGTCTGGTGGCTCACGGTGGATCAGACTGCGAACTACAACCCGGACAGAAACTCGCACCAATACCTCCTTCCGGCGGCGATGGGGTTGGTGGGTTTGATGAGCGGTTTGTTCGTCGTGCCGCTCGAAGCGTTTGTGGTCCACACTTCCGACCCGACCGAGCGCGGCGGCATCTGGGCGACGACCAACGTCTTTACGGCGTTCGGCATGATCCTCGGCGGTGCGCTCAATGTGTTCCTGATGAGCGAGCGACTTGGCGGGAATCCCGGCACCGTGTTTCTCGCGGCGGGCATTCTGATGGTTGTTGCCTGTGTTGTGATCTCGATCAGATTCCCGACGATCCCGCTGCGCTTGATGATCCTCACTCTGTTCAGGATGTTTTACCGCACGAGGGTTCGCGGCGTGGAAAACGTCCCGCACCATGGCGGAGCATTGCTCGCGGCAAACCACCAGTCCTATCTCGACGGAATCCTGCTCACCGCAGTGGTCGACCGACCGATCCGGTTCATCATGTCGCAGCAGGTTTACAAGCTCTGGTTCGTGTATCCCTTCGCGAAACTCACACGGAGTATTCCCATCGAGAATACTCAGTCGCCCCGCGACTTGATCCACGCGCTGCGCGCGGCCTCCGAAGAGATCAAAGACGGTGGGCTAGTCTGCATTTTCCCCGAGGGGCAATTGACGCGCATCGGTCAGATGCTGCCGTTCCGCCGAGGCCTTGAGCGCATCATGAAGGACCTTCACGCGCCAGTGATCCCAATTGCGATCGATGGAGCGTGGGATACGGCAATGGCACTTCGCGGCAATCGGATCAACCTCCCGCAGCCGCTGCGCTTCAGGAGACCGGTGATCAACGTGGCTGTGGGCGAGCCGATGGATTCTAACACCACCGCGCCGCAGCTTCGTCAGGCGGTGGCGTCGCTCAGTGCGGTCGCTTACGATTTCCGCCGGGACGATTATGAGCCGCTGCACCGAATGGGCATGAAGCAGCTCAGGCGCAACGCCCGCGCGAAGTGGTATTCGGACCACTCAACCGATCTGATTCGGAACAGCAAAGCCCTCGCCTCGATCATTGTGCTTGGGAAGAAGTTGCAGCCCACGTGGCAGGGGCAGGAGTTCGTTGGCATTATGCTGCCGCCTTCAATCGCGGTCGTCTGCGTCAACATGGCGGCGTTGCTCGGCGGGCGCATTCCGGTTAACCTGAACTATACCGCCAGCAAGAAAATCCTCGAAGGAATCTGTAACCAGGCGAACATCAAGGTCGTCATCACTTCGCGGGTGTTCCTCGAAAAGGCGCCGACGGATTTACCCGATGGGCTGACCGTTGTGTTCCTCGAGGATGTCCGAAAAGAGATCACCGGCGGCGACAAAATTTCCGGGCTTCTGCGCGGAAGGTTTCAGCCGTTGGATAGCCTTGAGCGATACCTCGGACGGACCGAGAAGGCCAAGATCGACGATCTGGTTACGCTGATTTTTAGCAGTGGCTCGACGGGTACGCCGAAGGGCGTGATGCTGTCGCATTGGAATGTTTACAGCAATTGTCAGGCAACGCTGCAGTATGTGAATTGCCCGCCCCACGCGCGGCTTCTGGGGATTCTTCCGTTCTTTCACAGCTTCGGTTTTCTGGGGTGTTTTTGGCTTCCGATGCTGAAGGGGCGGGGCGTTTCCTTCTTCCCCAGCCCCATCGAAGCGCGGGCGATTGGCGCGATTGTCGAGAAATATAAAGTGACGATCATGTTTGGCACACCGACGTTCCTCAACGGATTCACGCGCCGGGTCGAGCCGGGCCAGTTCGGGTCGTTGGAGTTCGTGCTCACCGGCGCAGAGAAACTCCAGGAACGCATCGCGGTCGGGTTCGAAGAGCGCTTCGGCATTCGCCCGGTCGAGGGCTTTGGCTGTACCGAGTGTTCTCCCGTGGTTGCTCTAAACGGCAATGACTGGCGCGAGCCGGGCATCTTTCAGGCGGGAACTCGCAAGGGAACGGTCGGGCGACCGATTTCAGGCGTTCGCGTTCGGATCGTTGATATCGATAGTGGCGAGGACCTTCCTGCCGGCGAAGCGGGGATGTTGCTCGTTAGTGGCCCGAACGTCATGCGCGGGTACTACAACATGCCGGAGAAAACCAAGGAAGCGCTCACCGATGGGTGGTACAACACCGGCGATGTGGCGCGAGTTGATGAAGACGGATTCCTGATGATCACGGACCGCTTGGCGCGCTTCAGCAAGATCGGCGGTGAGATGGTTCCCCACGTCCGCATCGAGGAAGCACTCCACGAAATCGGCGACTATCAGGAGCAAGTCTTCGCGGTCACATCGGTCCCTGACGAGAAGAAGGGGGAGCGGCTTGTGGTGCTCTACACGATTCCGGAAGCCGACGCGAAGCAAACGGCGGAGCTGCTGCAAAAGTCCTCCGAGCTGGACCTCCCGGCGCTCTGGCTTCCCAAGTGGGCGGATTTCATCCCAATCGAGACGATCCCGATTCTAGGCTCAGGAAAGCTCGATCTGAAGCAGGTGAAGGGCGTTGCGATGGAGAAGTTCGGCCCGAAGGAACTCGCGGGTAGCTGAGCCTACTCCGACTGAATCTCGAACTTTTTCATCTGACGATAGAGGGTTGCGCGATCAATGCCGAGCAGGTCGGCGGCTTCCTGTTTTCGCCACGCGGTGGAGTCCAGCGCGTGCAGCACGCGGAGCTTTGCCATCTCGTCGAGGAACGTGGTGAGCGGCCGGCTGAGCAGTCGATTTGGGATGTGGACCTCGTCGTCCTTGCTGCCCCACGACTTCACCACGATTCCGGATTCGGTCGCGCTCCCACCACCGATGTCGGCGCCGGCGGGTAGCCACAAATCCTCGGCAGCGATCTCGCCATCCCGCGAGAGAATCACCGCGCGCTCGATGCTGTTTTCCAATTCGCGAACGTTGCCCGGCCAGTGATAGCTTTGCAGCGCGTTGGCCGCCGCTTCGCCGAGGTGTTTTGTTGGAAGGTTGTTTTCCTCGCACGCCTTCTTAACGAAGTGCTCGGCGAGCTCTGGTACATCGGAGAGCCGCTCGCGCAGCGCCGGAAGTTGGATGGGTACGACGTTGAGGCGGAAGAAGAGGTCTTCGCGAAAGTGGCCTTCCTGAACGCGCTGCTCCAAGTCCCGATTCGTCGCCGCGACAACGCGCACATCGACCTTGATCATGGAGTTTCCACCGACCCGCTGGAGAGTGCCTTCCTGCAGGACGCGGAGAAGCTTCGTTTGAAAGTTGTTGGAGGTCTCGCCGATTTCGTCGAGGAAGATCGTGCCTCCATCGGCCTCCTCAAACTTGCCACGGTGCTGCCTGACGGCACCGGTGAAGGCGCCCTTTTCGTGGCCGAAGAGTTCCGACTCGAGCAGCGTTTCCGCAAGCGCGGCGCAGTTTACGCGCACGTAGGGTCCGGTCGCGCGGGTTGAGCGAAAGTGGATCGCCTTCGCGACAAGTTCCTTGCCAGTGCCGCTTTCGCCGGTCACGAGCACTGTGGCGCGTGTCGGGGCGACTCGCTCGATCATGGAGAGTACGTCGCGGATTTGTTGCGACTCGCCGACGATGCTCTCGATCTTGTAGCGTTCGCCGAGTTCGCGACGCATGAACGCGTTGTCCTGACGGAGCTTCGAAAACTCGCCGCCGCGTTCCAGCGTGAGACGCAGCTCTTCGTTGTCGAAGGGCTTCATGATATAGTCGTAGGCGCCGTTGCGCATTGCCTGGACGGCGCTCTTCACGGTGGCGTAAGCGGTCATCATGATGACAACAGTCTCGGGGCTTCGCGAGCGGATGTTCTCCAGCAGCGTTTCCCCGTCCATGGTCGGCATCTTGATGTCCGAGAC
>JAUIJJ010000291.1 GCA_030431385.1 bacterium
TACCCTCTGATCTACATCGTCTCCCCGGAGGAAGCGCGCGTCGAACGCGAGGTGAAGCAGGTCGCCCTGCGCCGCGGTCGCAAGTTCGTAACCTGGTCCATCACCGAGGGGTTCATCGGTTCCGAAGGGGACAACTTCACCGACTCGAAGGACCCCCTCAAAGCCCTCGAAGAGATCCTCAAGTTCGAGTCCAAGGCGTTCTTCATCATGCGGGACTTCCACCCGTTCCTGAAGGACCCCACCATCGTGCGGCGACTGCGCGACCTGGGGCGCGAGCTCAAGTTCAAGCGTCACGGCGGAAAGCACGTCGTGCTGCTGTCTCCCCTGTTGAAGGTTCCCGCGGAGATCGAAAAGGAAGTCGCCGTCATCGACTTCGGGTTGCCCGGTCGCGACGAGATTGCCCAGTGCGTCAAGTCGCTCCTCAACAGCCTCCCGGGAGACCGCGCCCGTGCGGTTCGCGAAGACCCGGCCTTCGGTGAACGCGTCGTCGAGGCCGCCCTCGGCCTGACCCTCGAAGAAGCCGAGAACACCTTCGCCAAGAGCATCATCAAGACTGGCGACTTCGATCTCGACGCAATCCTCGATGAGAAGAAGAGCATCATTCGGAAGTCGGGCATCTTGGACTACTTCCAGTCCGACGATCGCTTCGCCGACGTCGGCGGACTGCAGGTCCTCAAGGAGTGGCTGACCAAGCGCCAGGCCGCTTTCACCACCGAGGCCCGCGACTTCGGGCTGCCCTTGCCCAAGGGCATCATGCTCATCGGTATCCCCGGTTGCGGTAAGAGCCTCACCGCCAAGGCCGTCGGCGCCCTGTGGAAGATGCCCCTGCTGCGCCTCGACGTTGGAAAGGTCTTCGGCGGACTCGTCGGCGCGTCCGAAGAGAACATCCGCAAGGCCATCAGCACCGCGGAGGCCGTCGCGCCCTCGATTCTCTGGCTCGACGAGCTCGAGAAAGGCTTCAGCGGCGTCGGCTCCAGCGGCAACACCGACAGCGGTACGACTGCACGCGTGTTCGGTACGTTCATCACCTGGCTGCAAGAGAAGACCGCGCCGGTCTTCGTCATCGCCACGGCGAACAACGTCAGCGCCCTGCCGCCCGAGCTCATGCGTAAGGGCCGTTTCGACGAGATCTTCTTCGCCGACCTGCCCGACCCCGTCGAGCGGAAGCAGATCTTCATGATCCACATCAAGAAGAAGAACCGCGACCCGTCTCGCTTCGACCTCGACCGCCTCGTTGCCGCAACCTCGGGCTTCTCGGGCTCCGAGATCGAGCAGTGCATCATCAGCGCCTTGTACGACGCATTCGACGACAACATGTCGGAGCTCACGACCGACCGAGTGGTGTCGGCGGCGCAAGAGATCATCCCCCTCTCGTACACCATGAAAGAGGGAATCGACCGACTGCGGGAGTGGTCCAAGACGCGCGCCCGCGCCGCCTCGATTCGCGAGGATGAGCCCGCCGAATTCGACCAGGACGAGGTTCGCCAGCTCGAGGTCTGACGGTCTCCGTCAACTTACTCGGAACAAGATCGGTCCCGTGCCGGTCTTACCCTGCTGAACAACGGCCGAAAGGCCGCGTCGGTACGAGCCAGAGCCGCGGAAGCCAGAAGCGTGTCCGAGTCTGAGAGCAAGCCAAACGAGAACGAGCAGGCCGAAGCGACCTTCTTCGATGACGGCGCACCGGTAGGCGACGACTACGTCGATCCCGATCTGGTGAACCTACCTCGGCGCCCGGCCGCGCTAGAGCTGGTGCTGGTCGGCGTCATCATGGTGATGCTGGCCCTCTACGCCTACCTGTTCCGCGTGGACTTCCTCTACTATTTCGCCGAGGAGACCCCCGCGGAGATCGGGGCGGTCACCGACCTGACGGACGCCATCGACGAGAACCCGGACTACCTCATGCAGTACGGGTCGAACGTCTACGTCAGCCTCTCCGGCATTCCCACCCGCGCGAGCGAGACGGACAACCTCTCTTTCGTGCAGTTGGTGGGCGCGCCGATCTTCGTCGAACGCCCCAATGCCGACGCGGAGGTCGACCCGCGCTTGCGCAACGTGCGACCGCGTGTCGGGCCGTTCCACGAGCACAACACACGATACGTTGTCGAAGGGAGCGGGCGGCTGCTGCACTACTCCGACGTGCGCTCAAGCAGCGTGTTCGACTACTACAGCGAGGGGTACGGCATCTGGTTCTGCGGCCAAGAGCTGTCGCCCGAGCTGCAGCAGTTTCGGCGGATGATGCGCGAAGAGCTGACCTCGGACTTGCGCGAATCGCTGGAGCGCGCGCCAACGGAAGAAGAGATCGAAGAGCGCTTCGAAGACGCGTTCGGCTGTCAGCAGGGATTCTTGTTCCAACTCGACAAGAAGCCCGCCGACCAGCTCCCCTACGTGGTCGCGTACTGCCTCTTCGGGCTCATGGAACTCTTTGGGCTGTTCTACTTCGTGCGCTGGTTCCGACTGAGTCGGGCCGCCAGCTGATCGCGCTCAGCGAGTCGCTAGCGCTTTGGGTAGCGAGGCGGCTTGCCTGCTGGTGCGTCGTCGCCGGGCGATTTCGAACCGTCGAAGAGCGCCGCGAGCGACTCGAATCCCTCTTGCCAGCGCTGTTCGGGCAGCCGTCTGTTGGCCTTCGCCGGGTCCGCTGACAGGTCGTTGACCGAGACACGTTTGGGCTCGAGATGGGCCGTGGGGTGAATCTTCGGCGGCGGCGGCCGATCGAAGTCGATCTCGTCCTCCCAAGCGAAGCCGTGCACGCCATCGTGGATTTCGCGCATGATCTTGCGGCTCCACACCGACGACAACTCGTCGATGAACTCCGGCGCCTTTCGCTGTGGGTAGCGGTCGGTGTACTCGACGGGCTCGGGCTCCTCGCGCCACACGGCGTACTGCATCGACAGATGGCGAGGGTTCGCGTCGCGCTCCAGACGCGGCACGTTGCGCAGAAAGAACTGGGGGGTGATCTCGGTGATCTGGGTGGAGACCTGCGCCGGGAGCCGACTCGGTCTGAGGTTGTCTTCGTTGAGCAGCACGAACATCTCGCCGTGCGACTCGAACGCTTCCATCATCGCTTCTTCCTTACTCAATGCAGCACAGATGCGAAGCTCGATTTGTGAATAGTCTGCGGCAAGGAGTGTGTAATCCTCTCCACCGGCGATGAAGGCTTCCCGAATGCGTCTTCCCTGGTCGGTACGAATGGGAATATTCTGCAGATTGGGATTTGTTGAGTTGAGTCTACCTGTCGCCGTAATAGCCTGATTGTACGTGGTGTGGATGCGACCGGTGCTTTCAGCAATGTAACCAGGCAGCGTGTCTACGTAGGTGTTCTTCAATTTGTTGGCTCCCCGGTGATTGAGAATGCATTGAACAATTTCATGCTTCGGAGCCAGCCGTGTTAGTACCTGTTCGTTCGTCGCGTATTGGCCGGTCTTGGTTTTCTTGGCCTTGGGATCAAGTTTCAGGACATCAAAGAGAATCTGGCCGAGTTGTTTAGGTGAGTTCAAGTTGAAGTCCCTGCCTGCGAGTTCGCGAATGCGATCAGAAAGTGAGTTGATCTCGGTTTCCAGCTCGGCCGAGAATTTCTTGAGCGTTTCAGGATCAATTCGTATGCCTGTGGCTTCCATCTTGGCCAATACGGAAATGATGGGTGCTTCCACCTCGTAGTATACTGTTTCCTGTTTGGATTCTTTGAGAAGCGGTTCAAGTATGCCTTTGAGTTGGAAAGTGATGTCCGCATCTTCGGCTGCATAGTTGGAAACCCGATCGACTGGAATATCGGCCATAGACTTCTGATCTTTTCCTTTTTCACCGATCAAGGTGGTTATGGAGATCGGCTTGTATCCCAGCATCGACTGGGCGAGGAAGTCCATATTGTGGCGTTGGTCGGGATCCACGAGGGTGTGAACAATCATGGTATCAAATAACGGCCCTTCCACTTCGATGCCCTGTTGTAGCATGACGCTATAATCAAACTTCAGATTGTGGCCAATCTTCTCAATGGCAGGATTGGTGAATACAGGTTTGAGTGCGTTGAGAAAGGCCTGCTTCAATTCGAACTCTTCGGGAATCGCTACGTAGTAACCGGTCTTTGCCTTATATGAAAAAGCGATGCCAAGCAGATCCGTTGTGTGAGCATCCAGGCCGGTGGTCTCCGTATCGAAGCAGAATGTATTTTGCTTTGCCAATGCTGTGGCCAGTGATTGAACGGCCTCCAGGTTATCGGCCAACTGATAGTTTGGATTCTCTGTTTCGAAGGTTTTTAAACTGATTTCCGGGGCTGCAGAAGCGGTAGATGTTTCTTCGCCATCGATTAATAGGTCCATTTGAGCCCCCTGTCCGCGGCCGGCGATAAAGTTGTCACCGAAAAGGCGTTTGCCAATGGCATTAAATTCGAGCTCGACCAAGAGGGGTTTTAAGGTTTCCGCATTCGGTTTCTGAATCTCCAGTTCTTTTTCGCTGATTTCGACGGGTGAGTCTGTCCAGATCGTGGCCAATTTGCGTGATATTCGTGCCTGCTCAGCGAAGTTCTCCAGATTCTCCTTTTGCTTGCCCTTCAGTTGATCGGTGTTGGCCAGGATGCCTTCGATGGAGCCAAATTGTTGGAGTAATTTTGCTCCGGTCTTTTGTCCAATGCCCGGGACGCCGGGGATGTTGTCGCTGCTGTCACCCCAAAGGCCAAGAAGATCGATCACCTGTTCCGGAGAATCGAGGCCGTACTTTTCTTTCACTTCTTCGACGCCCAGGATTTCGGCGTCGGTGCCCTGACGCCCTGGTTTATAAAGAAAGATCCCCGGTTCTACCAGTTGGGCGAAGTCCTTGTCGGGAGTGACCATGTAGACATCGAACCCTTCTTTCACATAGCGCTTGGCTAAGGTGCCGATAATGTCGTCGGCTTCAAATCCGTCCTTTTTCAAGGCGGGTATGTTGAGTGCCGCAGTTATTTCATAGACCGATGGGATGGCAGCTCTGAGGTCCTCAGGCATCTCTTCGCGCTGGGCTTTATACAGCGGGTAATCGATATGCCGCTGCGTTGGTGCCGAAGTGTCGAATGCGACCGCAATGTGAGTGGGATTGCGATTATTTATCAGATCCAGGATGGTGTTTACATAGCCAAACGCGGCACTGGTGTTTACGCCTTTGGAGTTGACGATGGGATTGCGAATAAAAGCAAAGTGCGCTCGATAGATGAGCGCCATGCCGTCGAGGAGATAGAGCGTTTTTACGGAGGCCATGAATGGGTATTTTAGACAAGCCTAGCAGTGCGACCAGAGAGTTAAAGCGGAATCACATTTGGCGGACCCCAAATGTGACAATTCGGTTTCGGGATGCGTATTTA
>JAUIJJ010000292.1 GCA_030431385.1 bacterium
CGAAAGGGACCGATCGGACGCCTGATCGGCGCGATTGTGGTCATCGCGCTCTTCACACTTCGTTTCGCAACGTGGGCGGGTGGGTACTATGCTGGAAACTTTCAGCCCGCGATTCCTGCTATGGAATACATCGCGGCCAATACCCCTTCCGACGCGATTGTCGGTACGCGGAGCAGCTACCTCGCCTCAGCTTTTTCTATACTCAATGAAAGGCTTCCCGCAGACCAGAAGCGCGAGTACATTTGGTTGGGAGAATCACCGCCATCAACGCAGAATGCTGCTGGAATGTCGGCCGCCATGGCGTCATTGCATCCCGGAAAGTTTTATCTATTGGATATGGCTTGGCTTGGTGAAAGCAACCATGTGGATTTCAACCGATACTTAAACGAAGAAACAGAAACCATTGCGACATTCAGTAGTTCTGTCCCGAGGGATTTTACAGGCGATGACCGATCGCTCGTATTGCGAAGGCCCATCGAACAACAACTAGAGTTTCCAATCGCTGGCAGAGACGCCGCGTCCGTGTCGCCACTTGACCTCCAAGTGTATCAACCGCTTCGCGAGTTGGGCTCCACTGTTCCTCCCATGCTGGCTATTCGCTCCGGATTGTGTGTGAACTACTTGCTGCCAAGCGATGCAAACGGGGAGTCTGTGTACATTAATGTTTCAATGAATGTACCCGATGGCGAGACCGAGTGGATGCTCGGAGCGATTGGTGGAAACTACATGACGTGGAAGCTGGAAGGGCGCGGGGTGCGTTCGCTTGAATTGAATGTTCCCGCTGCAAATGGAGAACCAAACTGGCTGATACTGAACCTCGCAAAAAGCCAACAAAGCGATCCGGCGTCATTCCCCGTGACCCAAATGGATTCAATAGACACCGCACCCGCCTCAGAAGAGGGTATCATCCCCTCCATCGCGTTGATGCGATACGAAAGTGATGGCGTTGGGGATGATGGAGAATTTGTTCTCGACTACGCAGGAGAAGATGGCACAGTCACAGAGTCTCAGGTTCAAGATGTTCGGGAGCTCCCCTTATTTGTTATCAGTGAATTCGATGCGAAGGGATTGTCGAATCGCCTCGCGACTACGCAGATGTTCTGGACCGATGCCGCCGGGACTGTCCATCGGGTCGTCAGACTTCAAGAAGGCTGGGCAACTCATCACACGGTCCGCCCAACTTTGTTCGGCTATGTGTTTGATCAG
Source organism: bacterium (assembly GCA_030431385.1). GTDB lineage: Bacteria > Sumerlaeota > Sumerlaeia > SLMS01 > SLMS01 > JAUIJJ01. The sequence goes on from JAUIJJ010000292.1 coordinate 1,207, forward strand.
GAAGCTCCAGCTGCGATCGATGCCAAGTTTCAGCTGGTCGAGAACGTCATCTATACACCAAAGGATAAGGCGCTCGTGTATAAAGCACCGGCGTTCTATGTGTTGGACTCGGAATAGCAAGCCTGCTGCACCTTCGTTCTTTGTGAACCTATGGATATATATACAACGATCTCCCGTGCAAAGTCGCACGGGAGATCGGTTTTGTTGCCTGGCAAGGTGACCCGTTAGTTGTCTTTGTAGACAGTTACTTTCGTCTTCATTCGATAGTTGCCATCGCGAGTCGCCAGTGTCGTTTGACTGTCGAGGAAGTTAATGTTGCTGACGATCGGTGCGACCTTATTCAGCAGACCGAGGAGCTTGCCGACTTGCGGCGGCGCATCCGGCTGGCCGGCGAGTGCCATGCCGCCCATCATGCTTCCCATGCTCAACGCCATAGCCGTTTCCTGACCGAAGTTGGAGAGGTCTTTCCAAGAGACAGAAAGCGTCTCACCCTTCAGGTCCGGCATTGTGTTCATCAGCTTGTCGTTCGTGCGGATGGAATCCACTGTTCCCGCTTTGGTATCCATTACCGTCTTCAATGCGTTCGGGCTTGTTCCCAACATATAGAAGCCGTTGCTCGTGCCAATGACCGGTGTGATCATCATCATGGCCATTTGTGGATGAGTGACCTGCTCGAAGCCTTCACCGAGCGAGGACGGCGTACGGCTGAACGTGCCCTGACGGCGACTCTCCAGAATCATGTTAACCGTATCGAGAATCTTGCCCACGCTGGCTTGCGCTTTCGCCTCGTCTTTCACGCGAAGGAGCATCGCGGAGTTGCTTGAGCCGGGGCCTGACATGCTCATGGAGATCTGTCCGCCGGCGATCCAGCTCAAAAGGTCCTGCTCGAGATTCACTGGAGACGACGCCATGATTTGGTCGAACTGGGCGAGGCCGCCGGGGTTGAATTCGTCGACCAGCTTCCGGATTTCCTGGTAGAGGACGTTGGGGTCGATGCCAGCGCTGGCGGAAAAGTTCGCCGCATTGGAAGGAATGTACTGGAGCGGATCATCGAGCGGAGTCGTGGAATTCAGCAGTCGGGAAACGATACCATCCCGGCTCGAATTGATGTGCGTCACCTCGCTCTTGATCTGCTTTCTGCCTTCAACGTGGCCGACGGTCGCCACGTAGTCGAACGTCCTGACTTCGCCAAGCGCTCGGCCAACCAGGTCTTTGACCATCGCGATCTGGCTCGCCTCGTCCTCGCCAAAGTGCGGCTCCGCAGCTTTCATGACGGCCTCGAAGACCTCTTCAAGCCCATCGGTCATGCGGCTCGCGTCGAAGAAAACCATCTCGGTTTCTGGCGTGGGGAGTTTGTCGAAGGCACTCTTGAAGCGCCTCGTCGAGATCAGGGACGTACCGCTGTTGGTCGCCATCTGCTCGAAAAGTTTCGCGCCGGTGATTGCGATGGCGATGCTGTCGCCCGAGTGGCCGAGGGTCAGCAGCGCGCGGTCGGAGACTCCGTCGGTGAGCTCCAGAACCGAGTAGCCGCCAATTGCTTTTGGCGTCTCGCTGAGGACGACCTGACCGCCAGTCATGCCGGCCAACTCCGTAACGATCTTCTTGATCGCTTCGAAATTTTCTGCGGAGTTTGAGCCGCGAAGGATCGTCACCATTTCCGGTGATCCGCCGTTGATGCTCACGCCTTCGGCGCGTTCTTCAATGTGGAGGGAGTCCTTGTTCAAACGCATCGTGTACAGGTACTCGCGGTCGGCGAGTGTTGCCCAATCGACGCTCATGACGAGGCCGCGAACATGATCGCCCATCTGCGTCATTTCGGCGGCGTCGGCACCCCCGAATGAGGCGACTGTCGTCATCGCTTCGTCGATGACTCCGCTTTCGACGACCTGGTCCCAAACTCCTGCCCACTTCTCTTCGATAAAATCATCTTCGGTCGTGGCGGTCGTGTGGACGGTGAGGTAAACGTCGTGAGGGACTGACTTCAGGATCAATGTCTCTGGCACCTCGGACATAGCGGCGGTCGGTGCGATGGTGGCACAGATCGCGGCAAATGTCGCTTGGCGCAGTGTGGGGATAGTTCTCATTGCCATTCCTTTCCCGGATTAGGGGCTTTGGTTTTTAGTCTCGCTGTTAGGTATACGCAAAGAAAGGACCGCCCTTCATCGGTGGCAAGCGCGAACAATGCTTGCCCGCCCAGCCACTCGGTCCCGCAAATCACGCCGGACATACTCTCGCGGAGGACCCAATGCCGGACCTGAACGAAAAGGAAATGCGTTCCTACTGGGACGCGAAGATCACAGACTGGGCCAGTTCCAGCTACGAAGAGTTGCCACGCGGCCCCATCCAAAAATTTATGGCAGGGCTGAGGCGATCGGTTCACGCCCGCGCCGTGATCGCGCTCGAAGTTCTCAAACCCCACATCGAGGGGAAGAGCGTCCTTGATCTCGGCTGCGGTAACGGCCACTTCCTCAAGGGCTGCCTCGAACTTGGCGCTTCCCGCGTCATCGGAACCGATATCGCGCCGCAGGCCATTGAACTCGCCCAACAGCTTGCCGTCAAAAACGGCTACGCCGATCGCTCAGAATTCGTCGTCGCCAACGTCGCCGACGGGTCCTTTCCCGAAGCTGACTTCACGACCGGTTTCGGCCTCATTGATTGGCTGGAAGAGGACGAGTGCATGGCGATGCTCAAGGGCCTCAGCGGCAGAAAAGTCTGTTTCAGCTACAGTGAAGCCGACGGTTCCTTTGATGAGATCATCCACTACTTCTACCTGATCAAACGGCTTCAATGGTTCGGTGGCGGGGTGCGCGCCTACCACCACAAGCGCGATGAAATCCAGCGACGCTTCAAGGAAACCGGCTTCGGGGAAATGGAAGTCGTCGTGCGCAAGGAAATGCGCTTCGGCAGGCTTGTTCACAACCTGGACAAATAGTCGACTGGCAGTTCTTCACAATCTCCACAGGGCAAGAATCTGGCTGGGGAGAACCTGTGGATAACTCAAGTCCCCAAGTTCCATTCGCTTTCGGAAGGGTTCCATGGAAAACTCGTATCGCATTGATATTGAAGTGCTTAGCCACGCAAGATCGCTGCCTCTCCCTGGGTATCAAACTCCTCACAGCAGCGGGGTGGACCTTCTCGCGGCTGTGGAAAACGATGTGGAAATCCTCCCCGGAAAGCGTGCTCTCGTCCCCACGGGATTGCGAGTTGCACTGCCTCCGGAATTCGAGTTTCAGGTCAGACCGCGCTCCGGTCTCGCCCTGCGCCATGGTCTGACGGTACTCAATTCACCGGGAACCATCGACGCCGATTACCGGGGAGAAATCCAGATTATCCTCGCGAATCTCGGCGACGAAGTTTTCACCGTGACGCGCGGCATGCGTATCGCGCAAATGGTCCTGTGCCGGGTGAATCGGTTCGCCTGGAACCCCACCAATGAACTCTCCGATACCGTCCGCGGAAGCGGCGGGTTCGGACATACTGGACACACGGACGACGTAAAATGAGCGAAGAGAAAATCGAGACTCCCAACGCCGAGGCTACACCGAAGGCAGCAGAGCCACCGCGCCGCAAAAGGCGATGGATGCGGCTGCTCCTCAAGGTCGTCGGCGTGTTTGCGCTTCTACTCGTCGTCGCTTTGGTGATTGGGCGCATGGCCCTCCCCGGCGTCGTTCGCAGTCAGGCTGAAACACGGCTGTCAGAGATGCTCGGCGTCGCCGTTACTGTCGGCGACGTGGACCTCTCGCTTCTCGGCGGATCGGCCTACATCGACGAGCTATCCATCGCCCAGCCCCAAGGCTTCGAGGGTGCACCGCTGTTTGCAAGCAAGCGCCTCGGCGCCAGCATCGCGACCGCTTCGCTCATGGGCGAGACGATTGTCGTCGAGGAACTGCTCCTCGCCGACGCAACAGCAAGCATCCGGCGGAACGCACAAGGCCTCAGCAATGTCGACGTGATCCTCCAGAACCTCGGCGTTGAAGAGCCCGGCGAGCAGCCCGCAGACGAGGCTCCCGCCCAGCCCGAAGAGGTACCTGCAGAAACTTCCGAAGACGATGAACCGGATGACGAATCCTCCAAGGGCATCGGCAAGGCTATCGCC
>JAUIJJ010000293.1 GCA_030431385.1 bacterium
GCGGACGGTCGCGGGCGAGACGTCGAGGCTCATCCTACGCGTGAGGGATCGCGAGCCGACGGGCTCGGCGTTCTTGATGAAGACATTTACGGGGTCGCCGCCGGCGCGTTGCGCGAACTGTTCTGCGTGAATGTTTCCTGCAAAGAAGCTCCAAAGAGGCACGAGTGCGTAGAATCCGATTGTGAGGAAACCTTTCGTGGGGAAGAAACCTCTAAAGTATTTCAATGAGAAAGGCAGGTATAGCGCGGGGAGTATCAGCATGAGCCCCTGATACCGAGTGAGCGCAGCGAGGACGCCGAAGATGCTCGCCCACTTAAGCGCGTCGTTGGCTTCTTATTCGGAACGCGAGCCTTGGACGGCCAGAAGCCTCTCAATAGCAAACCAGAAGAAAAAAGTAAACGTGGCCTCGGTCATCATGCGGGGAGACCACCGCAGCGCGGCGGGGGCGACCGTGTAGAGTAGCGCGGTAAACAATGCAGGGCGCACGCCAAAACACCGCTTTGCGAGTAGGAAGAGGGGTACAACGGCGGCGATGCTGAATACTGTACTGACGAATCGCGCAGCCCAGAGTTGTCCAAATATGAATGAGAACGGCCAGACAATTGCGCTATAAAGCGGAGGCCAAATCGCGCCTCCCGCTTGTCTATTGTAGAGCAATTCAAACTGGGTTACCTGGAGGACGCCGTCGGTGTACTCACCATTGTTGATCCAAATGATCGCGAACTTGAGTACAACGTTGATGATCAAGATGACCGTGAGCATAAAGCCCATTCGGAGCATCTTGCGACGCTTCATACTTTTGTTTTCGCCGGCCACTATTGCGCCTCCCAACGGTTGGGGACGTTCTGCCCAAAGAGCGCGTTCCAATAGAACCAGTCGCGATAACCCAGACGCCACATGCGACGGTTGCTCGCCCATTGTGTGTGCTGCGGCAGGTAAATCGCGTCGATCATCGGTGCGGGGAAATTGCCCGGCGGAAGTTCGATGACGGAGCCTCCGTCCTCAGCTCTCGTCGTAAAGGCGAACTCCCGCATGATGAATGCACCCTGATTCTCCGTGATGTTAACTCTGTGATACTCTAAATCATCGTAGGTACGGAAGTACTCGTGATAGTATGCGAGCGGGTCCTGACTCGATCCGTAGATTTGAACAGCGATGGCGATTGGGAAGACGATCGAGGTCAGGAACATGCGCTTCCAATTCAATCCCTCGCCGAAGAGGAAGGCAGCGCCCAGCATGATCGGGGGAAAAACTTGAACGATGTGGCGCGGGCCCCAACACCAACCTCCCGCCCAGTTTCGCCACTTCGCCATGGCGATGAAGAAAGGCAGGTAAGTCGCGATGACCAACAGCGCAACCCATCTCTGTTTCTTCGGGATTCTCATCCATCCCCAGATGCCCAAGATCACGGCCGGGGAAAACCAGAAAAGTCCTTTTCCGGAAGAAAACAGGAGGCCATGTAGCCCAACCAGAATCGGCGTGGCGAATTGGACGCCCTCGGCCTGATCGCCATAACCTGCGGTGAGGTCTCCCCCACCGAAGCGCGATGCGTTGAAGAGCTGGAGGAGGGCGAAGGCCGTTACGGAAAGGGCACCGACGGCGATCACGCCTTTGAACACAGGGCGCGGCTGCCCGCCCCAACTGTCCTCCTGAAACCAGCGCCACGTTGCCAACCCGAACATCCCGGCGACGATCCCGACGGTGAACACCGGCGAATCAACTCGCGTCCAGTTCGCGAGCGCGAGGGCGGCTCCGGCCAGAATCGCGTGCCGTAGGGAGGCATCGCCTTCCGCCTGGTTCCAGCGTACGGCTTGATCGATTGCGGCGAGAATGAAAAGCCCGGCGAGCGGTTCGGTGAAGTAGGTCCTCGAATGCGGCCATGCCATCGTGCCAAAGGCCCAGAGTGCGGCGGCGATGATTCCTGCGCGGCGGCGTCCGGTCAGCAACGTCCCGAGTCGCGCAAGGAGCAGTGCGGTCAGTGCCGCGACGATTGGGTTGAAGAAGCTGACGACGAGAAACCGACTGTATAACGCATCGGCGCGTTCGGAGTCGGGCAGGACGTCCAACGGAACGGTCGTCATGGTCGTCCACATGTTACCCGCGACGGCCTCCGAGAAGAGCGGCGCGGTGAGTTTCCCTAGCCAAATCAGAGGTGCAGTCAGCAGCGGTTGAAGTGGAAGGTATTGCGCGTAGAAAACGTTTTTTTCAGGAACAAAGACTGTGGAGAAAGTCAGCTCCGGCGGCATCCCCGGAGGGAGTAGACCGGTTTTCAGGTCTGCTTCGAGGGGCGTGATCGTCGTTGAAGCTCGCAGCGCGATGGACTCTGCCTGACGGTAAATGACTTCGCCGTCGGTGGAAAGCAAGTGCCCAGGCGTGACAAGTGCGTGGAGCAGGAAAACCGCAATCGCCAGCCACAAGAGCGGCAGACGATTCGGTTGCTGGCTATGGCTGGATGAGGTCGCCGTCAAGGGGCGGCGGTCCGTTCGGTGGGCTCGTAGTCGATTGTTAAATTGTAAGGCCGCGATGGGTCTCTGCCCAGAAAGCCGCTGATGGCGGTGAGCGCACCGCTCACGTCTTCGTGAATGGCCGCGTCGTTGAGGAGACGAGAGATCGTGCCATCGCCTTCGCGGATGTCATCAAGGAGCGCGTTGATTTTGTCGGCAGTCTCATTAAATTGTTTGGTGAGGGCTGCGAGTTCCGAGCGCGCATCCACCACGAGTTCGTCGGCGCTGGTGGCGGCTTTGTCCGCGTTGGCGAGGAGTTGATCCGCGCGCGCGCTGAGCTGTTTCACTTCGCCGCGCACGTCGCTGATCGCGCCTTCGGCCTGCGAACCGAGCGACTCGAAGCGTGCGTCAACTTTCAGAAGCAGGTCTCTCACCTGAGCGACGATTTCCTTCGATTCGCCGCTGACCTGCTGGATGTTCTCCAGCGACGTCGTGAGGCTCTTCTGGTTCTCGACGACGATCTTGTTCACGTTGTCTGTCGCCTGCGCGATGTTCTCGAGAGTTTTGTCGATCTTTGAAATGCGCTCGGGGTCGGAGAGCAATTCCTTCACGGCGATGATCGTCAAGTGAGCGTCCTCGACGATTTCTTGCGCCGAGGAAAACGCAGCCGTGATATCCGTGGCAGGCTGAGATTGTAGGACAAAGCCATCATCCACAGTCGGAAAGTCTTCGGTTCCCGGGTAGATTTCGATTCTCATGTCGCCGACAAAGCCTTGCTGGGCGAGCTTCGCCACGGCGTTTTCGTGGATGGGAATGGTCCGCGAAACCTTCATCTCGACGATGACCCCCGGCTCTCCGTCCTCCATGGTCGTCGGGTACATCTCCGTTACACGGCCGAGGCGGAACCCGGATACGAGAACCGCCGATCCGATTTCCAGACCCACGACATTTCTTAATCTGGTTTGCAGTTCCCAAGGATTGATACCAGTGGTGCCGCGGATGAGTGCAGTCATCCCGAATAGCACCCCGAAGGACGCCATCACGAAGAGACCTACCAAGACTTCATTTCGTCGTGTACGTGACATATTTCTCTCTAGCTGGATTCACTCAAAGAGTGATGTGTGTTCGATCGTGAACTTGCGAGCAGCGGGACTTCACGTCCTCCGACTCACCCTCTGTTATCGGGCCGCGCGCCCAGCCGTTCACGAACTGGCGGACGATAGGATCCTCGGAGTTTCTGACCATGTCAGGCGTCCCGGTGTAGATGATCCGTCCCTCGTAAAGCATACTAATCCGATCAGCGATCGAGAACGCCGATTTCATGTCGTGAGTAATCACAACCGACGTGACGTCGTGAGCTTTGCCGACGGACTTGATCAGCTCGTTGATGACTTCGCTGGTGACGGGATCGAGCCCCGTTGTCGGCTCGTCGTAGAGCAGGATCTGTGGTTGACAAGCCAGCGCGCGGGCGAGGCCCACTCGCTTACGCATTCCGCCCGACAACTCGGCGGGGTGCAGATGTCCCGTATCCGGAAGGTTTACTTCTTCGAGCAGATCGTTCACAAGCTGATCGATTTCCGGCTTAGCCATGTCCTTCTTCTCGAGGTGGTAGAAGGCCACGTTCTCGTAGACTGTGAGCGAGTCGAAGAGGGCAGCCATCTGGAACACCATGGAGACGTTGTCGCGGACCCAGTTGAGGCCTTCTTTGCGCGTCTTGCCTCGCTTGAACAGCGGCAAACCACCGACCTTCACGGTCCCCATATCGGGAGTCATGAGGCCGGAGAGGTGCTTGAGAAGCACGCTCTTGCCTTCGCCGGAACGGCCGATGACAGCGTGCGTCTCGCCACGCTCGACATGGAAGTTGAGTCCCTCGAAGACGATCTTGTCTCCGAAGTACTTATAGATGTCATGCAGTTCGATCATTGACCGCTCTCGCTACCGGCAGGTGTCGCGTCGATTGCCAGCCCGCCGGTAGACTCCGTCTTCGCCGGGGTGGTGTCAATGGAGGCGCCTTCCTCCAGTGCGCGGAAGAGCAGCGCCACGACTTTGTCACGCAGTTCCAGCGCTCGCGGATCGATTTCGTTCGGATGCTCGGGATTGGAGAGGTAGACGATCACGCCCTGCTGATCGGGCACCACCCAGAAGCTCCGCCCCCATTCACCGTCCCAACCGAACGCGCCTTCGCGGTACTTGCCGACCTCGACGCCGAGGCCCTTCCCATCGATGGCATCGGTCCACGGAGATTGCTCCTCCCCCGCCGCGACCGCGGTGTGGTTGAAGAGGAGCACCCGGGCGAGGCTCAGGACGTCTTCGCCGCTGGAGTAGTAGCCTGAATGAGGTACATCCGGCGAGAGAACGCTTGAGAGCGGATCGCCCGGCTCCGACCACTCGAGCCGGTTCAGGTATGGATTGTAGGCGCCCGGAGCGACGCGGCTTCTCCAATCGTTGGGGACTGAAAATCCTGATGTGCCCATGAAGTCTTCGATGGAGAGCAGCTCGTTTGCGATTTCCGAAAGTGGGCGCTCGTAACGTGCTTCAAGGATCAATCCCAGGACGAGATAATTGAGGGGGGAAACCTGATGGTGTTCGTCCAGCCGAGTGCGCTTGAGTGAGTCCTCGATGTCGGCGCGCGAAAGGAATTGTGCCTCACCGGGAAGTGCCCTCGGGAGGCCGCTTTGATGGCGCAGCAACTCCTCGATAGTCTTCGCTCCCAGGGCGGTGCCTTCTAAGTACGGGAGGTAGCTGGAGACCGAGTCGCCCAAGGTGAGGTCTCCGATCTGGCTGGCGAAGAGCACCGTTTGAGCTGTAATTGCAGGGCCGGTCAAGTCCCTGAGGTCATAGATC
>JAUIJJ010000294.1 GCA_030431385.1 bacterium
ATCATAGCCTGCGGTTGCCGCAGCGAAGCGAGGCTACCGTAGGCAGAAGATAGACGATACAAAACCGCATTAGCGGTTTGACAAGTAGGACTATAGAATGTCGAACCGCTAGTGCGGTTCAAGCAGCGTGTTAACCAGTCCTATGGTAGCCTCCTGTTAGTCGGCAACCATAGGCTATGCTGTCCAAGCGCGATGCGCTTGTTTGATTGAACAACGGAATCGACCACATTAGGTAGCGGACAGTCAGGCAGAGCTTCTCGCGAATGCGCCAACTGCGAATTCCGGCACTAGGATTCATTACCGGAGATAGCCACTTGATGAGTTGGAGGATATCTATAATTCAAGCACCCTGTCAGCGAATCCCGACGGGTGGCAAATCGTGCAGGCGGAGTAACGAGCGAGTTTAGACCTGCCCCGCATTACTCCAGCGAAAACGGTATGGTGCCGTCTTCGTTGCGGCCTGTGGGTTTGCTGGGGCCGTAGAGTTCGCTGTCGTAGGATTCATTGCCGACCGCATCAAGGCTATCGTTGTTGGAGGGGTGCTGGCGGGCGTTGCGCTGGGCTTCGGCGTGGCTGGCTGGGCGAGGCTGGGCCTGCTGAGGAGGCTGGCCCTGTTGGGGCTGGCGGACAGGTTGCGGGGAAGCTTGCGGGTGTTGAGGAGCAGCGGGCGCGCCTGCGGGCAGGCTCACCGAGCCGCCTGAGAATGCATTGATCATGGCGTGAAGCTGCCCGACCACCAATAGAGCGTCCTTGTACTTGATCGTCCGGGGCGTCCAGTTTTCCATCTCCTGAATCGGCTCGGCGTCGTCGAAAACCTGCCGCGCTCGCGTGAGGAGCGCGTTGTACACTTTCACCCCGTCGTCGTCCACGACCTGCGTCGGATTGTGCTCCGTCACGAATCGAATGTCGCTGTAGAGCTGATAAACCATAGAGGTCAGAAGCGCCTTGGCGTTCATGTGCTGGTCCCCGGGGATGGAGTTTCTGCCGTTACTCGAAGGCAAAACTGACGTGGCAGATCGCTTCATCTGGAATACCAGATTGTCTGAGCATGCCAAGGAAAGAATGCAACCGCTCCAGCGTAATTTCCTCTGTTATCAGGGTAATCCCCGAGTCTTCGTTCGGGATAATCTCGCACGCAAACTCTGGTTCGGGGATGCTGTCATCACCGATTCGCAGGTAATGCCTGCCGCGAACCGCGCCCGTGCCGACGAGCGTTTTCCGCCCGCGCACGATCCGCAGGGGGTGCGGGTTTCCGGCGTCGGGGTTCCAATGGCGAGCCGCCGTGATCACGTCGGCAAGCAGTCCACTCGCTGTGGAACCCTGCCCAGCGCCCGCGCCGTAGTACAGCGTTTCGCCGATCGGTTCCGCGTCGACGAGGACGGCATTGTTTACGCCACGCACTCCGGCGAGGACGTGGCGCGAGGGCAGAAACGCGGGGCGCACGCTCACCTCCAGTCGATCTCCCGGGTGGCAAACCGCCGAGGCGATGAGCCTCAGAGCAAGGTCGTTGTCGCGCGCGTAGGTGAGCTCGGCGGGGCTGAGGCGCGTGATGCCTTCCTTCTCCGCGTCGCTGATGTGGAGTTCCTGTCCAAATGCCAAAGAACCCAGAATCGCGATCTTGTACGCGGCGTCGTCGCCCTCAATATCGAAGCGCGGGTCCGGCTCGGCGTAACCCAGGTCTTGAGCCTCCTTCACCGCGTCGGCGAGCAACAGCGCCGGATCCTCTTCCATACGTGTGAGGATGTAGTTACAGGTGCCGTTCAGTATACCGTGGACCGAGTTCACCTTGTTCGCAGCGAGCCCACCCTGGAGCGACGTGATCACGGGAATCCCTGCGCCAACGCTCGCTTCGAAGAGGAGGAGCACCCCGGCCTCCTCGGCGAGTTCTTGCAGTTCGCCGCCGTGCTCGGCGATGAGCGCCTTGTTTGCTGTGACGAAATGCTTGCCGGAAGTGAGCACCGCGCGGGCCATCTCGAAGGCGATGGTTGGCTTGCCATCGGAACCGACCCCCACCACTTCAACGATCGCGTCGATTGATGGATCGTCCACCAGCTCCCGCCAGTTATCGGTCAGCAGCGTGTTCGAAGGTGGATCGACGGAGCGGGGAGTATCGAGGCTACGCACCGCGATGCCGACGAATTCCATGCCGCCCTCAATGCGCTCGTTGAGCAGCGTGGCATGCTCACGAATGTGATGCACCAGCCCCGTCCCCACGTTGCCAAATCCAATCATGGCAATGCGAAATGGGGCCCTCGGTTTCGGGCCGGGAGACTTGGAATCGGGTTCGGGGGTTGTCTGAATGTTCATGTAAACGGTTCCGTTGGTGACCGCAAATTTTGGCAGGTGCCCCACCACTGCGGTGATCGAATCCGCAGATGTGACGTGCAATCACCCGTGCCCGTCAACCACTCTCGGCTGGGAGCGCGATTGGACCGGTACAGTTCTCGCCGAGGCTGGCTGACGTACACGGAAAAGCCCTTCGCCTCGTTCGACTGATTGACACCGTGGCCCTCTCACCGAACAACGGCGCGGTGATGGCTGACTCTAAGACGACCCCCGACAACAAGAAACCTTCCGCCAAGGACGCCGCGTCCGTTTCCCTTCGGAAGAGCGGCTGGCTGATTTTCGCTCTCGCCTTTTTCGCCATGGCGTTACTCTACCACCCGCAGACCGGGTGGAACGTAAACACGCGCCTCGCCCTCGTCTACGCCGTGGTGATGGAGGGCACCTTCGCCATCGACTCGTTCCACGATCACGGATTCTTCGCGACCATGGACAAGGCGTTTTACGAAGATCACTACTACAGCGACAAGTTCTTCGGAGTCTCCCTACTCGGGCTCCCTATCCTCTTGCTGATCAATCTATGCTTGGGACACATTAAGGTCACGGTTGCTACGTTCTTGATGAAGGCCTTCGCCGTCGCGCTTCCCGGTGCGATCTCGGTTGTCCTGTTCTGGCTGACCCTCGCCCGCACCGGCACGCCGCCGAAACGCGCGGTGTTGATTACCTGTTTCGCATTCTTCGGCACGATGTGGTTTGGCTACGGGACGGTCTTCTATCCCTACGTTCCCGGGCTGGCCTGTGTGCTTGGCGCGCTTTGGGTGACTCTATTCCCGAGGGCAGGTCGGCTCACGTACCTGAATTGCCTCGGGGTCGGCATTCTACTCGGCTACGCGCTGCTTTGCGACCCGATCTTCGGCCTCGTCGTCGGGGGTGTCGGGATGATCTGGCTGATGAGGCTTCTCGACCAAACGGGTCTCTACGGCCAGCGCGCCTTCGCCGAAATGACCGGCGAGCGCACAACGACCAAACACGGCGTGGTCTTCGCCGGTGCGTTTTGGGTCGGAGTGCTGATCCCACTCTCGCTGTTCTTCGCCTACAGCTACTCGATTTTCGGCACGGTGACGATCCCATACGCGTACGAGGTCAGCGACCGATTCCGAGAAGGCATGGAGCAGGGCCTCATGGGAGTCACCGCTCCCAAGCCCGCTGCGCTATGGTTCATCACCGCCCACCCATTCCGAGGAATCTTCTTCTGGTCGCCGGTCCTGATCACAGGACTGGTTGGTTGTGTTGTGGGGCTTGGCGGTTACGGCAAGCGCTTGATGCTGGGCTACCTCGGGCTTTGGTGCGCTGTTGCCTATCTGCTATTCAACGCAGGGTATTACATGTGGTGGGGAGGCTGGGGCATGGGTCCTCGGCTGATGATCCCAATGATCCCGTTCGTGATGCTGGGTGCGGGTGAACTCGCGCGCGAGGGTCGATTGTCCGCCTGGCAGCGGAGGCCAAAACTCGGCAAGTGCTGGTGGTGGACCGTGATCGTTGCCGGCGCGGTGAGCATCGTCGCCACGCTACCGCTTTCACTCTCCGATCCTCAGATTCCCCAAGGTAACGAAGACATCGTGCTTTCCACGGCAAGTATCGGAACGGAGCTGGCCGTTCCACAGTTCACATACCATCGCATGTTTTGGAGTGGGCGAATCACCGTCTGGACTTGGGAGCGGCTCGACAACGTCCACATCAAAACCGGGAGCGTTCCCTCCAATGTCTTGAGCATCATCGTCGGGCTGGGAATCATTGCGGTTCTATTGTATTTCGCTTGGAAGTACGCCCCGGCGAAGATACCGGGAATCCATCGGGTCGACTATCCGTTCCATACCGTCGATGGAACCGCTGCACCGCCGCCGCCCGTTCCCAAGTAATCATTGATGAGTTACGGCATCGTTGTGAGCGTCAGCTCTTCGACGCCTGTTCCCTCGCCATTGCTTTCAGTGTAAATGAAGAGATCGAGGAGTGACCGATCTTGAATCACGTTGTCGACGGAGAGTGTCACGGTGTTCACGGCGGGGGTGTAGGCGCGTTCGTTTGCAAAGACTCTCGAGCGCGGCACGAGGCCGGTGATCGTGATCGTCGAGCCTGAAGGGAGCGCAGTCGAGGGGATCCGAGCGCGAAACCAGACTGGGATGCTGTCACCTCCCAGCTTCGTATCCCGAAGATCAGTAGGAGAGTTGATTCGGGACCAATTGGCAAAAGACGAATCCGTCGCCCACCAGATTTGGTCGAGCCCTTGTAGCAGAGCGTCGCGCCGCATGTACCAATCAGCACCGAGAGGCGCGTCGACTGCGCGAGAGCCTACACCTTCGCCGAGGTCCATCACGAATTCATGGCTGCTTGTGTCCTTGCTCGTGCAGGCGATGGGCAGGAGCGCGAGGCTCAGGAGGGCTGCGCTGAGGGATCGGCTTTTCATACGCTGAGAAGCGCTTCTTCGTCTGGTTCGGGGAGCAGATCGTAGAAGAAGTTTCGCCTGCGCGGGGTGAAGCCCGCCTCCTCCACAATGCCGCGAAGGAACTGTTCCGTCATGCGGAAGTTCGCACCGGCCGCGCGCACGACGTTTTCCTCAATCATGATCGAGCCCATGTCGTCGCAGCCGTAGAAAAGCGAAGTCTGGCCGATGCGTCCGCCCTGCGTCACCCAACTCGACTGGATGTGCTGGACGTTATCGAGGTAGAGCCGGGAAACAGCAGTCGTGCGGAGATAGTCCCAGGAACCGACCTCTTTGAGTTCGGGCCGTTCCTCGGCGAGGCGCGTGTTTTCCGGCTGCCACGTCCAATCGATAAAGGCTGTAAATCCACCGGACTCGTCTTGCAACTCGCGATAGCGGCGGAACGTCTCGACGCGCTCTTCCAGCGTCTCCACGTGGCCGAACATCATCGTCGCCGTCGATCGCCCACCGAG